>NZ_JADEVX010000081.1:0-19386 GCF_015207925.1 Microcystis sp. LEGE 00066
CACTACAAGGTAAAAAAATTAAGGATATGGGAATCCAAAAATATGTCACAAGACCTGAAAAAAGATATAAAGGTCAACGCAGACACAGCAGTTTTTATGTGGGTCAACATCTCTATCATTGGCTCCAGCTACATCAAATGTTCCAAAAAAATATAGAAGAGCTAATGCAAATTAGCCGCTATCGGTTGAAGGATTACATCAAAGGACAAAGAGCTATATCGCTTGCCCTATCTACCTTCTAGCTCGCTTGTCCCCCTCTCAGCTTAAAAACCCTTCAAAATAAACTTTTGTTCTAGAGTCATTTGATGCTAATTTTTCTGATTGATAGATCAATTCAACTACTCGATTACAATTATCTCCTTCCAAAGCTCGAATAGGAAAAGAAGCCTCATTCTGAGTATATCCATGACTAACCGTCGATAAAAAAAACGTCATAAATATCGCATTGCTCAAAATAGTTTTGTTCATATCATCTCAAGACAAATGTTTTTTCTTATTGATTAAGATAATATTCGAAGTTTTTTATCTAAGTTTTAATAATCATCAGTTCTAGCAATTATAGCACAGACAGACACCAAAGACAACTGATATAAAATAACTTTACATTTCTTTGATCACTTTTGGAAAATGCTATGCTTGTAGATGGGACAAAAAAACTAAAAATCTGGACTGATTCCGAGTTGATAATTTAAGCTCATCTTATTATCGCAAATTTGGGTTAAAAACCCCGTGGTTTTAGAACGGTTTTCTCTGATTATTTTATCATGTTTAATGTCTAATCTTCACAGTGAACCCAATTTTTATCTAATAATTGCTCTAAACTGTAAGGACATTCTGAGGAAAAATCGCCAGAAAAACCAGTTTTTTGTTGAACATAATCGAAAGCATCCTGATAGATTATCGGTAATTCCTCAGCTAAATAATTCTGTAAATTCGTCGTTAAATATTTTCTTAATTGCGTGCGAAAACTGATAATTTCCGCTCGCCAATGATTCCCATTTATTTCTGCTTCTGTTGTCCAATATTGTAAAAGTAATAAATGCCTGATTACTTGTTCAAGTAAGCTACTGACTCGGTTTTTATCTCTTTTACTCAAGCTTTCTAATTCCTCAATTAAATGGATTACATCTAATTCATCTAAGCGATTTTCCTTGAGGAGTTTTATTGTTTCCTCTAACCAAAGATGTTGATCAATTTCGTAAAGTAGGGGTAGGGTTTGTCCTCCCTCTACTTGCCAGGGGTTCTGATTTAAAGTTTTCATTGCATTGTTTACGGTTCTTAATAGGAAATAAGCACCCACATATATATATTAGGCGACTTTCTCCTAATTTTGATATTGACACGGGAAAAATTACCGTCCCTCCTTACAGTAACTAACTGCCATGATCCCTAAATAAATGTAAAAAAGATTAATTTTCGCCAAAATAGTTGACTTTACACTCCTCCTGTGCTGCGGTGCGCTTCAAAGTAGGTTGGGTTGAAGCATGAAACCCAACGCTAGAAACGACTCTAAGACCGATAGTATCTCAGCTAGGGAAAGTATGTTTCCATTCAATTAATTTCGGTTCTTCGGTTTGTCTTATGCAATAGACGGGAGTTATAAGGGATGGAACCCTTATAGAGAAAGACATTGGGCGATTTTTGTCAATTGTTTTTTATCTAAAGCGAACTAATCAATTAAATCCCTTACCAGATAAAGATTTTGTTGATTTATGCCCCCCTATCGAACCATAACAAGTAACGAAGAGCCTTAATTTCGGCTCTTCGGTTTGTGTTATGCAATGGATGGGGGTTATAAGGAATGAAACCCTTATAGAGACAGACATTACCGCGATTTTTGTCAATTGTTTGCGATCTAGAGCGAACTAATCAATTAAATCTCTTGCCAGATAAGGATTTAGTCGATTTATGCCCCCATATCGAACCATACCAAGTCCCGAAGAGCCTTAATTTCTAAGCGCGAGTAGAGAGAATAATACCAAATATCTCACTTTAAGATTAAGCATCAATTAGCAAAATCAATATCAATCAAACTTATCTTTAATGTTGTTTCGCTACCATAATAATCAAGTCGTCTCGTTGACGCACGAGTCTTACCTGCAGGAATAGCCTCAACGAAACGGTCATAAGAAGTAACAATATTGCCCGATGAATCATAACTTACAACCTCGTATTTTAATGCTTCTATATTTCTTTTAGTTAAATTTTTGACGACAAAACTATACTCAATTGCTCCGCGATCTCCATAGTAATTGGGTATTATTCTCCAAGTTTGTTTAATAATTGTTGCATTCCCGGCTCTTCTCGACTTTGTGTGATAATTTTTGCTTATGAAATCGTGAAATGTTTACTGGGAAAGACTTTTAGGACTATTTTGTTAAATAAACTATCAGTATAGACCTCGTTTCCACACAGAAACCAGAAGAGCCCATTCCCCTGTGCCGATGGTCGATGTGCAATTAAGATGGGCTGATCATTAGAAGCTACTAAAGTAGTTATGGGAAACAACATTAAACCCATAATTATAATTCCGCTGAATAATGATTTCATTGTTACAATTCCCAATCAAAAAGTTATAAGATTTTCACTGCAATAAGTTTGCATTCAATTAATTTATAAGCGCAAGCAGAGATATCTGGCAAGCAAAAGCCTGAACAGGATTAAGGTTCAGAAGCTAGTTGCGACCAATAGACTAATTATAGCTACACACAGTCGTACCGTCAATCCCATAAACCACAAAATCCTTATTCTTCTCTATTTGTGCTAAGGTATGGCGAAATATAGGGTAAAATCGAATACTATCCTCATTTTCTTTAACTTGCTTTTGCAAGCGTTCTTATTATTCGTCAGCTATCAGCTATCAGTCATTAGCGATTAGTCATCAGCGATCAGCTTAAAAAACCTTCGAAATAAACTTTTGTGCTAGAGTCAATGGTTAAAAGACCCCAAGGGACGCACCTTGTCAGACGAGGACATATTACACTATCCTTATGATAGTAGTAACCTGAGCCGAAACCATGAGAACAATTAGTTTTAAAACCCATGTAGGAGAAGATGGAACATTACAAATATCTTTACCGCCTGAACTTAAAAACACAGATTTAGAAGTCACCTTAGTTTATCAGCCAATATCTCTAAAAGAACAAGAAGAAAAAACCACATTTAGCCAATGGCAAGAAGGCTTCTTTGAAGAAGTAATTGGCGGTTGGGAAGGTGAATTATTAGTAAGAGAAAAACAGCCAGATTATGAGGAAAGAGAACAGCTACTATGACTTATCTGTTAGATACAAATGTTTGTATTAAGCTACTTAATAATAGTAATTTGGCTGTTACTTATGAGTTAGCAAAACATCGTCCAGACGAGATTTATTTATCTACTGTGGTACAATTAGAATTGTATTATGGGGCTTACAAAAGTAGTAGAAAAGAGCAAAATTTAGCGAAGCTAGAGCGTTTCTTTTTAAGATTTTACCTTTTGACCAAAATTCTGCAAAAATTGCTGGAATAATTCGTTCTCAATTAAATCAATTAGGTGTTCCTGTCGGTGGTTATGATTTACAAATTGCAGCTATTGCTATGGCTAATGAGTTAATTTTAATCACTCATAATATCCGTGAATTCAGTCGTATAGATGGTTTAAAATATGAAGACTGGGAGATTTAATTATCTATCGCTAATACTATAAAATAACGTAAAATAGCGTTAAACTAGCTATAATTTTTGATACAGTATTAGCAGGATTTATTTAGTTAAAAAACCTGCCTTTTGATGATTGACATTTTATCAACAATTTCACCAAATCTTTCGTGTTTGATTCTGATTCTTTCTCTGACTCGATAAACTTGACCATTGCTAGAATTAAAAATATCATAAATAAATGATGTTTCTGTTGGATCTTGACCGTAAGAAGAACACTTAAAAGCAATTTCTAATGAAGAAATAAAGCCTCTATATTCGACCCAATCTTCTTCTTGACAAGCTTCTATATAAGATAATTTATCGGATTTTAGATCGTATATGAAATATCCAGTATCTACTGAACTCCAGTTATTAGCTAAATAGTATCGACCTAAAATATAATTATTTTTTATATCGAAAGATATGGGGGTGAATATCCCATAGCCAGGAAATTTTTCTGAATGTAATTCAATCTTTTTTATTTCATTATTATTTTCAATGACAATCTTAATAGATAGAGTTTCCCTGTCCGTTGCTGGTTCACAAAATCCCGATGTATTTGTTTGATCTTCATCTTTTCCTATTCTTCTTAAAAACCCTTCAAAATAAACTTTTGTTCTAGAGTCATTTGATGCTAATTTTTCTGATTGATAGATCAATTCAACTACTCGATTACAATTATCTCCTTCCAAAGCTCGAATAGGAAAAGAAGCCTCATTCTGAGTATATCCATGACTAACCGTCGATAAAAAAAACGTCATAAATATTGCATTGCTCAAAATAGTTTTGTTCATATCATCTCAAGACAAATGTTTTTTCCTATTGATTAAGATAATATTTGAAGTTTTTTATCTAAGTGTTAATAATCACTGGTTCTGGTAATTGTAACACAGACAGACACCAAAGGCAACTACTATAAAATAACTTTACATTTCTTTTATCACTTTTGGAAAATGCTATGCTTGTAGATGGAAAAAAAGAGCTAAAAATCTCCATTGATGCCAATTGGATAATTTAAGCGCATCTTATGATAGTCTAAATATTTTCTTAAAGATGGTAGTAGGAAAGAGCGATCGAGAATGATTAAAGATAAAAATCAGCAAACCTATAGAGACCCTAGTATTGTCGGTTATTATGCCCAATTAACCGCACTACAGCCGGCAGAAAGGACAATTTTAACTCTGCTGCAAGAGCGTTTATCAACGATGAAAATGCTTGATTTAGGGGTAGGTGCGGGACGGACTACGAAGTATTTTGCCCCTCTTGTGGGAGAATATATCGGTGTTGATTATTCTGCGGAAATGATCGCCGCTTGTCGTCAAAAATTCCCCCATTTAGTCTGGCAAGTGGCCGATGCTAGAAATCTAGAACAATTTGCGGATAATTATTTTGATTTTATTCTCTTTAGTTTTAATGGCATTGATTATATTTCCCCTGCTGACCGTTTTCTAGTTTTAGAGGAAATTAGCCGCATCGGTAAAGCGGGTGGTTATTTTTGCTTTTCTAGTCATAATCTTCAGGGAATTATCCCAGAATTCGATTGGAAAAAAAAGATTAGTTTCAATCCTTTTAGTAGCTATGTCAATTTAGTCATCTGGGCGATTTTGCGGGTCTGTAATCCCTCTCTTAGCTACCAACAGTTATTGACTGCTGACTATGCAATTATTCGGGATGAACCCCATAATTTTCGTCTGCAAAATTATTACGCCACACCCAAAGAACAATTAAGACAGTTAAGGTCTTACTTTCAAGATATTAAAATTTATTCTTGGAAAACCGGTCAGGAAATTAACAGCGAACAAGAGTTAAATACTAATCTTGATCATTGGCTTTATTATCTCTGTGTTCTTCCCTAACATTATCCCGCTTTTTTGGGGGATATTGAAGTAATGCTTGGGCAAGATAATGACCAGTGTAGGATTTTTCACATTTAGCCACGGTTTCCGGTGTTCCCACCGCGATTAATTCTCCTCCCTTGTCCCCTCCTTCTGGTCCCAAATCAATAATCCAATCGCTACAGCGAATCACGTCGAGATTATGTTCGATGACTATAATCGAATTACCTTTATCGACCAATCTTTGTAACACATCTAAGAGATGATGCACATCATAAAAAGATAAACCCGTAGTCGGTTCATCGATCAAATATAGGGTTTTTCCGGTGGCCCGTCGGGATAATTCGGCCGCTAATTTTACCCTTTGTGCTTCCCCACCGGATAAAGTGGGAGCGCTTTGGCCAAGTTTACAGTATCCTAAACCCACATCCACGAGAGTTTGTAATCTGGTGGTGGCCCGGGGGACATTTTCAAAGACTTTTAATGCTTCCTCGATCGTCATATCTAAGACATCGGCGATCGAATAACCTTTATACTTAACCTGTAGGGTTTCCCGATTATAACGCGCCCCTTTACACACATCACACTGCACATAGACATCGGGGAGAAAATTCATCTCGATGACGTTTACCCCTTGGCCTAAACAAGCTTCACAGCGTCCTCCCTTAACATTAAAAGAAAACTGCCCCGCTTTGTAACCCCTAGCTTTTGCTTCGATGGTTTCGGTGAAAATCTCGCGAATAATGTCAAAAACCCCCGTATAGGTGGCAGGATTTGACCGAGGAGTGCGTCCTATCGGTGATTGGTCGATGACAATTACTTTATCAACCGCGTCCAATCCTTCCACTTTCTCTAATTCTTTGGGGAAGGGAGTTAAACGGGTTAAATGATGTTGTAAAGCTGGATATAATAACTCATTAATTAGGGTGGATTTGCCTGAACCAGATACTCCTGTAATCGAGACTAATTTTCCTAAAGGAATCGTTACATCAATATTTCTTAGGTTATTTTGATGGCAATTTTTTAAAACTAAAGCGTTACCATTTCCCGCTCTTCTTTGGGGGGGAGTTTCAATAACTTTGCGTCCCGATAGGTAGGCTCCTGTTATCGATTTTTTCGACTTTAAAAGGGTTTTAAAACTGCCTTGACAGATGATTTCTCCGCCATGAATGCCCGCTTTTGGACCGATATCGACCACATAATCGGCTGCCCGAATCGTTTCTTCATCGTGTTCGACGACGATTAAAGTATTACCTAAATCTCGCAATCTTTGCAGGGTTTCTAACAGTTTACTATTATCTCTTTGGTGTAATCCGATGCTAGGTTCATCGAGAACGTATAATACTCCTGTTAATCCCGAACCAATTTGAGTAGCTAATCGAATTCGTTGGGATTCTCCCCCAGATAAGGTCATCGCTGGTCGATCGAGGGTAAGATAATCTAATCCCACATCGATTAAAAATTGTAGTCTCGCTTTGATTTCTTTGAGAGCTAATTCTCCAATTAATGCTTGTCTTGGGGTTAAATGACAATCATTAATTCTCTGCAAACAATCCCGAATGGTAACTCCGGTAAAATCCGTGACCGTATATTCTCCCAAACGTACCGATAAAGCTTCCGGTTTTAATCTTTTTCCGTGACAAACTTCACAGGTTTGGTTAACAATATATTTCTCTAGTCTTTGTTTAATAACTTCCGAGGTGGTTTCTTGATAATTTCTATCTAAGATATTGATAACTCCCGCAAATTCTCGATAGTAACCGCGACCAGTATCGTAACGGTAATCATCTTCAAAATAGATCGGTTCTTTACTCCCATAGAGAATAATATCTTGCTGGGTTTTTGTTAGTTTCCGCCAAGGAGTTTGAATTTCAAAACCTAAAGCTTGCCCTAAACCGTAGAGGAGAGAAAGATAGTAGGAATTATCCTTATCTGACCAGGGGGCAATAGCAGAATAAACCGGCTGTTTTGGGTCTGGAATGACTAAATCTGCCGAAAATTTCCGTAAACTGCCCAATCCGTGACAGTTTGGACAAGCACCATAGGGAGAATTAAAAGAGAATAAACGGGGGGATAATTCCTCCATAACTGCCCCGTGTTCGGGACAGGCAAATTTCTCGGAAAAGACAATTTCTTTGGTAACTTCGGGATTATCTTCGTTATTCTCATCGAGAATTTCCACAATCGCTACACCATCGGAATGCTTTAAACAAGTGGTTAAAGAATCCACTAATCTTTCCTGTAAACCCTCTTTTTTGATCAGACGATCGATAACAATTTCGATATCATGAAGATGTTTTTTATCTAACTCGATGCCCTCGGATAATTCTACTACCTTGCCGTCAATCCGCACCCGGGCAAAGCCTTGGGAGGCCAAACTAGAGATTAATTGCTTATGGGTGCCTTTTTTGCCGCGAATTACTGGGGCCAAGATTTGAAATCGGGTTTTATCGGCTAACTCCATCACTCGATCGCACATTTGATCGATGGTTTGGGGGGCAATATTGCGATCGCAATGGGGACAATGGGGTTCACCGGCACGACCGAACAATAAACGCAAGTAATCGTAAATTTCCGTTACAGTTCCCACACTAGAACGGGGATTGTGGGAAGTGGATTTTTGGTCAATGGAAATAGCCGGACTTAAACCCTCGATCGCATCCACATCGGGTTTATCCAATTGTCCCAAAAATTGACGCGCGTAGGCGCTGAGGGATTCCACATAGCGGCGCTGTCCCTCGGCAAAAATAGTGTCGAAAGCGAGGGAAGATTTGCCCGATCCCGAAACTCCCGTAAAAACAATCAACTGATTGCGGGGTAATTCGAGATCAACATTTTTGAGATTGTGTTGTCGGGCGCCACGAATACGGATTGAGTCAGTTTGAGCCATCGGACGGTGCCAAGTAGTCCTAAACAATCATAGCCTTGACGAATGGGTTTCAGCTACTAAAAAACCAGTCTTCTATCATATCAGAAGATTATCGGGGTTAAACCGCTCTTTCGAGAAACTCGCGCATATCCCGATCAGCTGCCGGGCAACAGCTATGACTGGCTTCTTCTTCTAAATGGGCTAAAACTGGGCAATTAATCCGATAATCTGGTTCTTTTGACCGTTCTAGGCGCAATTCGTACACTTGTTTTTCCAGTTGTTCAATACGGTCCACCAAAGCGCGAATAGCCACCGCTTCCGAGTCGAGTAAATCACCGTGTTCGAGGGGTTCCACCCGCGTCCCAGCGCGATAGATTAAACGACCGGGTACACCAACAACGGTACAATCGGCGGGAATATCGCGCAGCACCACAGAACCAGCACCGACGCGAACGTTATTACCCAGATAAATATTACCTAAAACCTTAGCCCCAGCGCCGACCACCACATTTTCCCCTAGAGTCGGGTGACGTTTACCGCTTTCTTTCCCCGTCCCTCCTAAGGTAACTCCTTGGTAAATGAGGGCATAATCACCGACAATGGCGGTTTCTCCGATGACAACTCCCATGCCATGGTCGATAAAAACACCCTGACCAATTTGGGCGCCGGGGTGAATTTCAATACCAGTCAGAAAACGGGCAAGATGGGAAATTAAACGGGGAATAAAGGGAATCCCGATGTGATATAGCCAATGGGCGAAGCGATGGCACAGTAAAGCCTGTAATCCAGGATAACAAAACAGTACCTCTAACCAGTTGCGGGCAGCGGGGTCACGTTCAAAAATGATCTTGAAATCGGCTAGGAGAGTGGATAACACGAGTCTTGATTCCATATTGATCGAGCTTATACTAAACCATGTTATCACCCTGGTAAATGAGCCGTTCAACTAAAAAGCGATCGAGTAAGCTGTTTTCCTAGTTCTCTTGTACTTGCATTAGCCAAATTTTGAAGATATCCTTAATTTCCCTCTTGTTTAATCTTCCTTTAACTTGGGGCTGAAAAAATGCGATTGTTTAGCCTTTTTTTGCAGGTTTTTAGCTAAAAATATGATTCATGCTATCGACCGTCACCATGGGAAAATTCTATTAACCTTGCTGTCAATTGCTGGCAGTATCAATATTGTTACCGAATCTGCCTCAGCTTTAAATATCACGCGATTGAGCAGTCTTGGCAATAGTACAACTGCTGCTAATAACTTCGGGGCAGAAATCCCCGCTTATGACCCAGCTAGTCGAAAATTATTCGTGACCGGTCCTAATAATCGTCTAGATATTGCCGATATCAGCAATCCCGCTAGTCCAATTCGCTTACCCTCGATCGATCTTAGTCCCTACGGTGCAGGGGTTAACAGCGTTGCCATCAAAAATGGTATCGTGGCCGTGGCCATGGAAGCTAGTCAGATTACCAATAACGGCAGTGTGGTCTTTTTCAATACTAATGGTGTCTTTCAGAGTCAGGTTACTGTGGGTGCTTTACCAGATATGTTAACCTTTACTCCTGACGGTAATCGGGTTTTGGTCGCTAATGAAGGGGAAGCGAGAGGCGCGATCAATCCCGATGGTTCTATTAGTATTATTGACCTTAGCACCGGTGTTCTCAATGCCACGGTCAACACTGCTACCTTTACCAGTTTTAATGGTCAAGAGAATGCTTTAAGAAATCAGGGAGTCCGCATTTTCCCCGGTCAAACGGTTTCCCAAGATGTGGAACCAGAATACATCACTGTTTCCGACGATGGAACCACTGCATGGGTGTCTCTACAGGAAAATAATGCTGTTGCCGTAGTCAATATTGTTAACGCTCAAGTCACCAGCATTTTACCCCTAGGAGCCAAAAATTTTAACGCACCAGGTAATGGTTTGGACCCTAGCGATCGAGATGGAGGGGTAAATATTAATAATTGGCCGGTTTTTGGCTTATACCAACCGGATACGATCGCCACCGTTACCATCGCCGGACAAACCTATTTAATTACTGCCAACGAAGGGGATACTAGAGATGAGGCCAGACGAGTTTCTAGTTTAACCTTAGACCCCAATGTTTTTCCTAATGCCGCCGAATTGCAATTAGCCCAAAATCTCGGCCGTTTGGATGTTTCTAGCATCGACGGACGTAACGACCAAGGTCAATATAGTCAACTTTTTGCCTACGGTGGTCGTTCTTTTTCGATTTGGAATGTCACTAATGGACTGTCCCAAGTCTTCGATAGCGGCGATGATTTTGAACAAATTTTGGCGGCTTTTTCGGCAACTCCCCTAACTCCTAGTATCTTTAATTCCGATGGTACTCCTAGTAGTTTCGATAGTCGTAGCGATAACCGCGGCCCAGAACCGGAAGGTTTAGCCGTGGGAACTGTAGGCAATCGTCTCTATACTTTTGTGGGAATAGAAAGGGCTGGCGGTTTCATGGTTTATGATATCACCAACCCTAGTCATCCTTTCTTTGTTGATTATATCAACGATTGGCAATTAGGTGATATCTCTCCCGAAGGATTATTATTTATTCCCGCTGCCGATAGTCCCAATGGTACTCCCCTGTTAATTGTGGCCAATGAAGTTAGTCGTAATCTGGCGATTTATTCCGTCAAACCTGTCCCAGAACCCAGCGCAGTTTTAGGATTGCTAACCCTCGGATTAGCTGGTTATAGTTTGAAAAAAAGAGGGTATTGCTAATTAGGGTTTGCGGCAAAAAGTTTTTCGTGGGGTGTGGGGTGTGGGCTTCAGCGGTGAGCCTGTCGAACCGCCGGGGTCAATTAGCTAATTTTCAGGGAAAAAGTACCTTAATTTTCCCCCCGATCACTCCCAGACCTGATATACTTTTTGAGAAAAAAAGTCTAAAAGTCTTAGCCAAAAAGGTGTTTAGATGTATTCAGCCAGCCCTAGATAGAAAGCCATTTAAGTAATTTTCTATGGAGAGTTAAATTATGTCATCAACTGCCTACGAAACTGATTATAATCAATGGCTAAAAGAGACAGTAAAACATTTACAAGAGCGCAATTTTGAGCAAGTGGATTGGGATAATTTAATTGAAGAAATCGAGAGTATGGGAAAAAGTGATAGACGAGCTTTAATGAGTCTGTTAACCCGTCTTATCGAACATCTTTTAAAGCTGGCTTATTGGCAAGAAGAAAAAAAACGGTCAGGTAATCATTGGGCGGCAGCAATAGTCAATTTTCGCGCCCAAATTCAGCAGCGTTTAGAAGATAGTCCCAGCTTACGGCCAGAATTAGCAGCCATGTATGATAAAGTTTATCCAGTGGCGATTAAATCGGTTTCTCAGCTTTTTTCCCTTAATTCAGACGCTCATATATCCCTCGAACAAACATTAGATGATAATTGGTTTCCCCCAGCGGAAAAATAGTTCTTAATTAGGAGTAATACTAAAGCTGAATAAATGTGAAATATAGACGAGATAAGGGTTTTAGTGTCCTGTTTTGCTCTCACAGGTGCAAGATTTTGAGAGAATCGTGGTTCAAAACCTTGGGTCTTCATCGGCCCGCGTCCTGTAGGGGCGAAGCATTCGGGCAATAACCTATCGGTGAAACCGTAGATTTTCTATCCGAATGCTTCGCCCGTACTTTTTGCCGCAAACCCTAATCAGTTTTTAATAACCAGATTTATACTAAATCCGTTGAGTAACTCACAGAAAACGGGTTTCTCCGAGAAACCCGTTTTCTACTCATGCAAAAGACAAAAAGGGGAATAAATAATCAGTTTTTAATAACCAGATTTAGTATAATTTGCATGGTCAACAGCTTACCCACGACTATAAAATTAACAAAATCAACATCCATCTTGCGGGGGTATTAACCAGGGTAATACCCCCTATTTTTGGTCAGGTATAGTGTTAAGCTTCTCCCGTGATTGATAAACCCTCTACCCAAACGTAGGGACAAACACCACTAGGAGTAATAACTGCTTCCGGTTCCAGATAAACAATCGATTTCAGCAGTGTTAAAATATCTCCGGCTACGGTAGCGGAATCGATACTAATGCGCTCATTTTTGTTAACTAACCAACCATCAAACGGCAAAGAGAAGGAACCTTGCAGAGAATTAACTCCCGCATGAAGTGCCTGTAAACTATCAATTAAAACCACATTTTCTGCTGTTTCCAAAGAATAGCTTTTGGGTTGATTAGCACTAGCAAAAACGTGATAAAAATGGGGACTAACCGTTACTTTTGCGCCAATGTTACCGTTGCCAGTTGGTTCCGTATTCATCCGTTTAGCGGTAATCGTGCTATGGAGAAAATTACTCAAAATCCCCTCTTTAATTAATTCCACACGACGGGTGGGAGTGCCTTCACTATCAAAAGTTTCTGCGGAAACATTAGCCGGATGGAGGGCATCATCGCACAAATTTAAGGCAGTGGCGGCGATTTGTGTTCCCAAAGATTCAGGAGTAGAAAGACTCTGTTTATCAAGAATATTTTGGGCATTAAACAGATTAGAAAATGCTCCGATTAGACTCAAAAAGGCGCGGGGGGCAAAAACCACCAAATACTTACCCGTGGTAATCGGTTGATAGTCCAGATGGCTAACAGTTTTGCTAATCGCTTCCTCGATGCAACCATCGATATCTAATTTTTCTAGGCCCGGACTAACCCGAAAAGCACCGGCGCTGCGGGGTTTTTTGCCTTCCTGTTCGGTTTTGGTGTATAAATACACACTGGCATAACTACGCGCTTCCTGACGCATTGCCCCGTCGCTATTGAGATAAAAACGTCTGACCTGCTGTTGTCCCAAACCGTTATAGGGAACACTGGCAATAGCCGGATGGGCCGTTAGTAAGGATTTTTCGGCGGCTAATAACTTATCGATGAGAGTGGATACAGGTGCTTGATTAGACATTTCGCTGGCCACTTCTGTGGTAGGTGCGGTGGCAGCAGGACTAAAATCGGGGACATTTTCCTTAACCCCAAAAAAGCTGGCTTCTTGGGCGGTTTTCAGGGCTAATTGCAGTCCCACCGGGTCCACATCAGTGGTCGAGGTGACACCGACTTGATTATCCTGATTCCAGACGCGAACGATAACGCTGGAACGATTAGAAGCTTGTACCTGTTTTGGTTCCCCTTGAAACACATCCACATCGGTTTCATCCACAGAAGAACCATAGATGTCGTATTTAGCAATTCCTAAAGCTTGGGCGCTAGAATTAGCGATTTGGGCGATATCTTCAACTTTTTGCATAGATTTTTTTTGGTGTTGGAGGATAGGTGATAGGGAAGTGGGGGAATGGGGAAATTTCAACTAAAATCCCAACATTCAACATCTTCTAACTGATAACCGAAGAGAGATTCGGCCAGGTAGTGACAATAAAGACGATAACGGCGGCCGTGGCCAGCATAGCTTTGGCAACGTGACCGATAACCGTACCGACGACGATACCCACACAGACTTTTAGGGATTGTTGCAAACGGGGGGTTAATTCCAAATCGCGACGATAGGCGTATTCTCCCAAAAAAGCCCCCACCACAGGACCGACAAATAGGCCGATAATTGGGCCGCCAATGGGTAAAGCGGGTAAAAGCCCGAATATTCCCGCTAATAAACCCACTACTAGCCCGATTTGACTCCAATTGCTGGCCCCAACTTTTTGGGCGCCGAGATAACTAGCGAGGAATTCCACCCCCAGACTGAGGAGAAGGATAACAAAGGCCACGGCTAAAGCGACCCCCATCCCCGCGAATTTGGTCACAAAACCCCACACCACCATGGCGATTAAAATCAAACTCATGCCGGGGACAGCGGGCAGCAGTTCGCCAATTATCCCCACTATCATGATGGCGATGAGGAAATAGTAGAGAATTACTAAAGCCATGATTAACGACCGCCAACGGTAATAGAATCGACTTTTAAATGGGGTTGACCAACGGTGACATAAACGCTACCACTGACGGAACCGCAAAAACCCGCCGCTAGTCCTAAATCTTGGGAACACATAGAGATTTTATTCATAATCTCCTTAGCTGAACCGATTAAAGTCGCACCTTTCAGGGGTTTAGTCAGGTTGCCGTTTTCGATAAGATAAGCTTCCTCGACAGCGAAATTAAATTCACCGGTCGCCCCCACACTACCACCGCCCATTTTTTTGCAATAAATGCCTTTATCGATGGAATTAAAGAGATTATCGAGGGTATATTCCCCGGGGGCGATGTAGGTATTCCGCATCCGACTAGCGGCCGCATAGGTGTAGTTTTGACGGCGACCGCTACCTGTGCGGGGATGGCCGGTTTTAATTGAACCGGTGCGATCGGCAATGAAGTTTTTTAGGATACCATTTTCAATGAGGAGAGTACGCTGGGCCGGCATTCCCTCATCGTCCATATCGATAGTACCGAAAGCTTTATCGGATAATCCTTCGTCCCAAGCCGTCAGATTTTCGTGGGCGATTTTTTCGCCTTTTTTATCGAGAAAGGGCGTGGTTTTTTGTTCAATTTGCGTAGTTTCTAGCAAATGGCCACAAGCTTCGTGGAAGATAACGCCGCCAAATTCATTGGCCATGACGATGGGATAACTGCCGGATTCTACATAGTCAGCGTAAAGCATTTTACCCGCCGATTCGGCCACTTCTGCCGCCGATTCCTCAGCATTCCACGTCCGTAGAAAATCGGGATTGCTGGTACTACCCACCCGTTTACCAATGCTAGAACGATTAGTCCCATCGGCACAGAGGAGATTATAGCCCACCGATTGGGTGAGGCGAATATCCCGGGCAAAAGTGCCGTCACTAGCGGCAACTAAAATTTCTTGCCAATCGCGAAAATAAGCGGCGCGACGAGATTGGACGTGAGAGGCTTTCTGATTGAGGTGAACGTTAGCAGTTAGGAGAATATCACCCATTTCTCGCAAAGAACTGCAATTATTCAGCCAAATATCTTTATTTTTTGCCGTGGCATAATCCCGGAACATTTCCAGATTGATTTCGGGAATATATGCGTTAGGACTGGGTAGGTTTAAACCGAGAATCGATAAACCTTTTTCTAGGGCATTTTTTAAGCCTTGGAAGCTTAAATCGTTGGTACTGACATAACAATCAGCTTTACCGCGAAAAAGGCGGATTCCTGCCCCTGTAGATAGTTTCGGTGAGAGACTGGTGATGCTGTCATCTTCGGCTAAACAACTGATATAGTTAACTCTTTCGAGGAAAAATTCGATAAAAGTTGCCCCGGCAGCCCGTCCCAGTCCCAGAAGAGTGGACAAAGGAGCCGCCCAAGAGCTATCAAAGCGCTCCAGACTAGGATTATATTTCAGGGTGGGGAGTTCTTTGGAGATGAGTAGAGTGGGTGACATAAAGCTCGTTTATCAGTTAATCTGCTGGTTTCTAGTCTAACAGTTCTCAGTTTTTTCCGTCTGGGGATGCGTTAGCGTGGCCCAACCCAGCTAAATTTTTCTCCTTCATATCTCTTAATAAAAACCTTGATTCGATCGCTCATCGCCCGCAAGATTAAATAAAGAGCGACTCAGGATCAAAATAATGGCCACAGCGACACAATTCTTAAACATTTCTGACTTGACAAAAGATGATTATTGTGTATTCGGTTTAGCGATTTGTTTTCTTAAACGGGAGGGAGAATTAGAAAAAGTGGCGGTGTTAGAACCGATTCCCTCGGCAGCCCTAGAGGCAATTGTCAAAGGAATTCCCACTTCCTACGAATTTGCCCGCGCCATGGCTTTAGGAGAGGTTTTTCAGGACGATAATCCTCAAATACCCAGTAATTTCCCCGATAATACCCAATTATGCGAGAATTTTGTCGAAAGGGCGATTGCGGCCACTCGCACCTACAAAAATCAACCCCACCTACAAGGGTTAATCCCCTTGGGCGGCCAAAAAGACGATTTAAACTTTTCCCTAGAGAAAAAACGCATCTTGAATGCTGTTCATGTGGTGCGGACGGAGGATAACGTCAAACAACATTCTCACACCCACAAGGTTTTGTAATCAAGTTTAGTTCGGATTAGGGAAATTTTGCCGTTTTCCCTGATTCCGAACTCAGGTTATCGCAGTGGAGCAATAGCTGCTCAATTAATTGTTTAGTCTCTGGTGATACTAATCGAGGTCAAATATAGGATAATTTGCCCAAAAATCAGCGATAAAAACCTTTTTTACCATCTAGACTGGCTCTGAAGACTGGGAAGCTCGGAAAAATCCCAATTGAGCCACAATTAGCTTAATAAAAAAATGTGCTATAATCAGAATGTAAGCACAAGGGGCCGTAACGGTTTCGACAGGTTAGCGAAAGCTCCCCCGTGATACAGGTCGAGAGTGAGTCTCCTCTCGTAAATCAAAGGCTCAAACAAAAAGTAAATGCGAACAACATCGTTCCTTTCGCTCGTAAAGCCGCTCCTGTAGCTGCCTAATAGTCTCTAATCGACTCGAGCATTCATAGTTTGACTCCGTTAAGGACTATGGATAAACCCCCAACGGATGCCACGTTTAACTTTCTCTAGTTAGTTAACCGTCTAAGCTTTAACTAGAGCATCCCACTGTCCGGGATAAGTGACAGTCCCCGTTTCGAGGGTAATCGAAACTAAACCTGTGAATGAACGGACAGTCAATACCTAATTTGGACAGCAGTTCGACTCTGCTCGGCTCCACTGATTAGTTTAATGAAAAACCTTCTCTCCCGCATGGACGGGGTGCAAACACCGATTATTCCCGTAGTCGGTCAATTAATTAAAGCGAACCCTGGTACTATTTCCCTAGGTCAAGGGGTTGTTTCCTATTATCCACCCCAGGAAGCGATCGAATCTCTATCTTTATTCTTAGCTAATCCCAAAAATCATCAATATCAATCTGTTGCGGGAATTACCCCCTTATTAACAGTAATTCGGGAAAAACTAGCCGAAGATAATCGGATAGAAATCAGCGATAAACAGGCAATTTTTGTGACGGCGGGCAGTAATATGGCTTTTATGAATGCTATTTTAGCCATTACTTCCCCGGGGGATGAAATTATTCTCAACACTCCCTTTTATTTCAATCATGAAATGGCCATAAAAATGGCTGATTGTCAAGTTATTTTGGTCGCCACAGACAAAAATTATCAATTGCGTCCGGCTGCCATTGAAGAGGCAATCACGGCAAAAACTAAGGCAGTGGTGACGATTTCTCCTAATAATCCCACGGGAGTAGTTTATCCAGAAAATACCCTAAGAGAAGTCAATCGAATCTGTCAAAAAAAGGGCATCTATCACATTCATGATGAGGCTTATGAATATTTTACCTATAACCATGCCCGCCACTTTTCCCCGGCGGCAATTGTTGGTAGTGAAGCTTGGACTATTTCCTTATTTAGTCTCTCAAAAGCCTACGGTTTTGCCAGTTGGCGCATTGGTTATATGGTAGTACCAGAACATTTATCTGAGGCGATTAATAAGATTCAGGATACTATTTTAATTTGTCCGCCAGTGGTTTCGCAATACGCGGCCCTAGGGGCGTTACAGGTGGGTAAAAGCTATCCTTTAGAACAGTTAAAAACCATCAGTCAAGTTAGAGAAATTTGCCTGAATGCTTTAGAATCGATTAGGGATATCTGTGATGTTGCCACTGCGGAAGGTGCTTTTTATTTTTTCCTGAAAATTCCTACAGACAAGAATGATTTTCAGTTAGTTAAAAGTTTAATCGAGCGGCAGCGGGTGGCGGTGTTACCCGGTTCAACTTTTGGGATAACAGAAGGCTGTTATTTGCGTCTTGCCTACGGTGCTTTATCTCCAGAAACAGCTTTAACGGCAGTGGAAAGATTGGTAAAAGGACTGCGTTATTTTAGTCAATGATTTTCAAGAATAGATACCGGCTTTCTTTCTTGGTTTTTACTTTAAGCTCATACTAAATCCAGTTATTAAAAACTGATTATTTCTTCTCCCTGTTTTCTGTTGCCTTTTGCCTCATCTCAATAAGCAATTTAAATTAAGAACAGCTGATCTTTTGGGCTATTCTTAGTTTAGCCGAACGAGAACGAGGATTTTTAGCTTGTTCTTCTCGGCTGGGAATAATCGGCTTTTTCGTGATAATTTTCAAGGAATTATCTTCGCGAAAGCCATACTTGATCAGACGATCTTCTAGACTATGAAAACTGATCATAGCGATAATTCCCCCAGATTTTAGCCACTGGGGGGCTTGATTTAACAATTTTTGCAGAGAATCTAATTCTTGGTTGACAGCGATGCGTAGGGATTGAAAAACCCGCGTTGCCGGATGAATACGTCCATAACGGTAACTAGCGGGGACAGAACTAGCGATGACAGCCGCTAATTCAGTGGTGGTAGTAAAGGGACGTTTTTGGACGATAGAACGAGCAATAGGACGAGATAAACGTTCTTCTCCGTATTGATAAAAAAGATCAGCTAATTCTTTTTCCTGCCAATGGTTAATAATATCGGCTGCCGTCAGGGATTGACAGCGATCCATCCGCATATCTAAGGCTGCCGTGTGGCGAAAACTAAAGCCGCGCTCGCTCTGATCGAATTGGGGAGAACTGACTCCTAAATCGGCGATAATGCCATCAAAACTGCTATTTTGTCCCTTATAATCGGCGAAGTTCCCCCACCAGAGGGTTAAACGGCTATCTAGATAGGGAGCGAGACTAATTTTAGCGGCTTCTAGGGCGCTTTGATCGCGATCAATTGCGGTTACTGTCGTTTCGGGATGGGCTTCTAAAAGCAAGCGGCTGTGTCCACCACCGCCTAGGGTAAGATCGAGATAATGCCCCCCGGGTTGAATATTTAAACCAGCGATTAATTCTTGACTCAAAACGGAAATATGGGGAAAATCTTGATTCATCTGTACTGATTACTTCCTGAAAATGGCGATTTAACCTAGGGTTTGCGGCAAAAAGTTTGTTAGTGGGGGCAGGGTGTGGGGAGCTTTTTAAGTAAACAGTAAACAGTAAACTAAAAACTCACATCTGATAACTGACAACTGATAACTGACAACTGATAAC
>NZ_JADEVX010000082.1:0-19330 GCF_015207925.1 Microcystis sp. LEGE 00066
GCGTGGCGCCGCCCCCAAACCCCCCGCGCATTAGCTTTTCGGTGGGATGCTTACAGGCAGCTGCTGATACATTTGTCATCATCTAAGAGTCACTGATAATTGCTGATTATCGGTATTTCTGCAAATGTGAGATGCACCCAATCTGCTTAACCCGAACTGAAGTTATTTTAGCCAGATATCTCCTTTCTCTTCTGTCTTTTCGCCTGTTTTTGCTCTCAAAGCTCTGGCAGCCAAAATTTTGTCATCGATTGACGTTGTTAATAGTGGGATTAACTCCCCATTCAACTTTAAAAACACCCCACACCCACGCAAAACTTTTTGCCGCAAACCCTAGTTAATAACTTAACTTCAGAGCATTTACTGGTACATCATCCCAAGATTCTACGGTTCTTAAAACTGCCACCCACCCCGCTTGTTTTTGTTCGTCCGTAAGACTGGTTAACCAACTTTGATGACAATCTTTTGCCGCTTGTTCGTCTTGACAGGCAATACAAGCTTGTACTAAACCACAGGGATCAATCTGTTCATTTACCCAAATAATCATAGTTAATAGCCCTACTTAACTTTATTATTATAATCCATCGATCGCCCACAGAGAAACTTTTGATATTGATAACCTGTTACATAATTGGAGGATAACTCTGAAGGTTGACAGTCCGCTCGATCTATTGAAGAATGGAAATTGATTAACCATAATTCAAAAGGGGGAGAAGATGACCGATTAAAATTTGGCTTTTCTTCTGGGTTAACTAAGATAAACTTAGGGTTTTTATCGGGAAATCTTTGGTTAAATTCCCAAGCAATTCCCATCATTTCTCCCACCTGCACCAAACTCCTATAGCTAGTGGCAATTACTAACGGATAACGGCTATTATTTTCGATAGTGGTAACTAATTTATCCGGGCGATAATACTTACGATAGCCTAAATTAAAAGTCACACTTAGGGAACTAACTAAAGCCATGATAATGACAATAATTACTATTCTTTTCTGCTTCCTTTGCCAACAATTATCTAATAAAATTGCTAGAATTAAAATTACCGAGGGAAAGTAAACAAAACTATATCTAGCTCCCCGGGTAATATCGATCAAAAGCAGATAAGTGATGACAAAGAAAATAGCAATTGAACTGAGAAAAAATGCCGATAGAATGCCTAATTCTGGTTTATAGGAGTCTAGCCACGCTGTTTTTAATTGTGGGATAATCCAGAGAAAAAAACCGATCATTATTGCCCCAGAAATCAAGATAATTATTAAATATTCTGATTCAACGGGGAGCAGGGAAAGCATAGTTATTAATGTTCCCAGTAACTGAAAAAGGGGGCTAATTACGGCTAAAAAACTATCATTGTCTCTCTGAATCCAACCAGTCATCTGATTGCCATAATCTTTGGGTACAAAGCTGATAAACCAAATAATAATAAAGCTCAAGTTACCTAAAAAAACTAAACTTAAACGCCACCAATTAGTTATCCAAAAGTTTTTTTGTTTGATTTGCTTGAATAAAATCAATAATAAAGTTATCGCTTCTGCGAGGATAGTTAAACTAAAAAAATAGTGGACTAATAACCCTAGACAGTTGACAATTAACCAGAAAAAAACCAAAGTATGGGATATTCTCTTATGGTCGATAATTTTGCTGATTGCCCTCAGAAAACAGCCTAAAGATATGAGGACAAATACAACCGCTAAAGTATAATGACGCGCTTCTTGGGAGATAAAAACCGCGTAGGGAGAAACCGCCATTAAAATCGCCGACAGAAAAGCGATCGAGCCAGATTTAAAGACCAATTTACTGATAAAATAAATTAGAGGAATCGAAATAACTCCCCAAAACACTGCCAGCGATCGCATTCCTTCTAAGGATACATATTCTCCCCGAGCAAAGAATAATTTATTCCAGAGATAGGCGAAAATAAAATATAAAGGTGGATGATTGTCCTCCTGAATAACTAATTTAATTACATCGGCAATAGTTGCCTGATGGTTGCTCTGGAGAGGTGCTAATAAGGTGTCTAGGGAAATTATTTGATTTAACGGCACTATCTGGTAATTATTGCCAATACTAAAAACCATAGTGGCAAATTCATCCGTCCAGGGAGGTTTGCTCGTTAATTGTGTTAACCTAATAACCAGTCCCAAAATTATTACTAATCCTAACCAAAAAAAATCAGACCAAGCTAACCGCTCCTTGCCTTTTTGTTGTAGATCAGAAATGACTGTAGATAAATTCAATTTAATTGTTATCTCCAAAAGATTCGATTATTTTAACCGCTTCCGATGGGGAAATATCCTGACGGCAATTAGGATAATCATACTCCTCCCGGGCAATTAATGCCCCACTGAGACGATAAAAATATTCTCCCATTTTCATCCAATCGGAATATAAATCGGGTTCGGGGAATTGTTGCCTTAATTCCGAGTCTTTGGGTGTACCATAATTAAGCCAGTATCCTTCTCCAAATAGTGGGGAATTGAGCGCTAGGGTTCCCTCTAATTCTAAACCATCATCGCCCCTGGCGTTTTCGATTCCTTCCACCAAAAAACAGCTATTCTCGGCATTTTCAAAGAGGACTGCGTATCCTTTCCTCTCTTCTGCGAGGATTTTAATCTCGCTGGCCCGAAATCCGGGGGGGATATAGTTAGGTAAAATAATCTTAGCATCTAGCGATCGCAGTTGTTGCCGTTGACTGGCGCTCAAAGTTACCGTTTCTGCTCTCAAATATTGCCCATTGTCAATAATAACAATAGATAATCCTAAAACTAAAGGCCAGAAAAATTTTATGGTCATAATCGCGGGTTTTAAGGTCATATTCTGGAGAATATCTGAGTTTTTAGGTAATTTATCGATTATTTAACCAGATTGACGACGAATACTGCCCTTTTCCTGTTCCCGATTCCCTATTTACCCATTCTAATCGACAAAAAATCATAGCTTGTCTGTGGATTCCACTTTTTTCCACTTCTGTCACCCGGAATTATGGGACTGACATCACCCCAAACCCTCTCGTATTCTAAGGTTATCGACAGGAAAGAGAGGTAACAACCATGTTAGTCAGCCACCAAAATCCAACTTTTGTCCGTAACTACTTAATCGCAGTTATCTCCGTGGTGATGATGGGTGTGGGAGTTGCCGATCTCGTCAATAATCCCTCCCGAATCGCTCAACAAAACCGTCTTGATGGTTATGGTCGCTATGTTAGCGCTGGTTTGGTTAGCGGTGCGGTCAATAATATGCGTTAATTTGCCTCTGATTCTCAATCCTGTTGAAAAGGTGTGGCTCTCCCAGGTTTGGTGGGTAAAATGTATTCTAAGATACATTACTCCTAGCGAGGGAGTGGAGCGAACCACAAAGACACAAAGGACACAAAGATCGATCGATCCTATGTAAGTTAAACTTATCACACAGAACCTAGAAGAGCCAAGGTGTGGGGGATTGGGTAGTTTTTTCAGTGGTCAGTAAACAGTAAACAGTAAACAGTGAACTGATAACTGATAACTGATAACTGATAACTGATAACTGATAACTGATAACTGATAACTGAAACTGCCTAAACCCAAGAATGGAGAGCGCGTAATTGGGGCGTTTTTTTAGCTTGGTGGGTCTGCATTCTTTGTAAAACATCATCGAGAATTGTCACCGCTTCGCGGATATATTCCCCCTTATTCAGCATGACACATTCGGCCCTTTCGGCCATAGCGGCATCGGTAATCTCGGCGCGGGAGGGAATACTTTTCTTGACCAGATTTTCTAGGACTTGGGTAGCCCAAATTACTGGAATATGGGCCGCTTCGCATAACCATAGAATTTCCTCTTGAATTTCTGCTAATCTTTGATAGCCAATTTCTACAGCCAAATCACCCCGGGCAATCATCACCCCAAAAGGTTGTTTACCGGCGGCATGGATGATTAATTCCGGTAGATTTTTCACGGCTAAAGGTGTTTCTATTTTGGCCACAATTGCTTTTTGTCGCCAAGCATCCCCCAAACGACTTTGTAACTCTAGCTGTAGTGTCTCGATATCGCTGGCTTTTTGTACAAAAGAGTAACCGATAATATCGGCATTTTCGGCAATAAAATCTAAATCTTGCCGGTCTTTTGCGGTCAAAGGATCGATATTTAAGACGGTATCGGGGAAATTTAGGCCTTTATCTGCTTTGAGTTTTTCCCCTTTCTCCCTGGCGTGGGTAATTTTTAGTAAAAGACCTTCCGGCATTATGGCAATAACTTCAGCCCCAATATGACCATCATCAATCCAAACTTTCGCCCCGACGGGAATTTGGGGAATAATTTCCGGTTGGGAACAATTAGCCTGAAAATACTGAGGATGGGCAGTATGGGGCGGTTGGTTGGTTAAGAGGAGAAAATCCCCTTGATATAGTCTGGTTTGGGACTGGGGGGCTAAAATCTGTTCTAAACGGATTTTTGGGCCGGCTAAGTCCATATAAACCTTACAGGTATGTCCATTGACTAAATTTTCGGGATTTTTGACCGCCTCGCGCAGATTTTCGATCATTCCCCGCCACTCTTTGGGTCCATCATGGGCGCAATTAATGCGAATACAGTCCATCCCGCAACGCAGTAATTGAGCGATAAAATCGGGGTCGGTTGCCGCTTCCGTCGGCATTGTCACCATAATTCGCACCCGACGCCGGGGGGAAGGCAGACCGAAAACTTCGGCACTATGGGAGGCTAAAAGTTGATCTCCTTGGAAAAATGCCTCTAAAGGGGGATGTTTGGGTAACAATGAGGCTTCTTGATGACAAACCGCCCCTAAAGTGGCAATTACTGCATCGAGGGTCGGTAAAACTTTCGATTCAATCCGGCCTAGGGAAGATAATCCCCAGGGCATTAAAGCTAATTGTAAATCCCGGATATCTTCTTGTCTCAGGGCGAGATAATAGGCTAAATTACGGGTGCTAGGTTGAAAATTATCCTTTTCAATCAGGTTTTTCCACTGCTGCAATTTCTCCTCTCCTTCTACTGTCACAAAATGCCGTAACCTTTGCAGATGATGGAGGAGAGTTTGGGGATAGGATAATTGTTCTCGTTTGAGTTGTTCTGAGAGAGTTAAAGACATAAAATCAAGTAAAAATTAAAAATCGTCAATTACGAAGGCAATACTCGCCTAGAAAATGATCACTTTCGCCGCTTATATTGCTCTTGGGCGGTTATGGGGTCAGTTCTCAGGTATAATCTCTCTGTTTCTATACTAAGCGAATATCCCGCCTCTAGAAGTTAATTTTTGCTACGATTTATGGCGGTTATCTTCATGGTGAGGTGGGAAGTTTTGGTTTTCGGGAGTCGCTGGTCGGTGGTCGCTACTAGAAAAGCTAGGTTTATCGGTGAAAAACTATCGATAAGCTTCCCTGTCTTATACCTTTGATATTATTAAAATAATGGCGGACATTGGTTGAATCAATTATCTTTTTTGAGCTATATTCAGGCTGTATAAAGTGATTAGTAACTACAGTATTAAGTTTTATGAAGGGAGGGAATGCTCCAGAATCGCGACTATAATGATTAAACAGATCATTCCTGTGTCGGCGAGAGCGATAAAATATGTCTGCCACTGAATACGAAGCAATTATCGGTTTAGAAACCCACTGTCAACTCAACACCAAAAGCAAGATATTTTGTTCCTGTCCCACCAACTTCGATAGTCCCCCCAATACTAACGTCTGTCCCGTCTGTTTGGGTTATCCGGGGGTATTACCCGTCCTTAACCAAGAAGTCCTAGCCAGTGCCGTTAAACTGGGATTAGCTATCGATGGTAAAATTACACCTCATAGCAAATTCGATCGCAAACAGTATTTTTATCCCGACCTGCCGAAAAATTATCAAATTTCCCAGTATGATCTCCCTATTGTCGAACAGGGTCAACTAGAAATCGAGATCGTCGATAAAAAAACTAAGGAAGTTAGCCGCAAAATTATCGGCATTACCCGTCTGCACATGGAAGAAGATGCGGGAAAACTGGTTCATGCTGGCAGCGAACGTCTCTCCGGTTCCACCCATTCCCTCGTGGATTTTAATCGTACAGGTGTACCATTATTGGAGATCGTCTCGGAACCGGATTTACGCACCGGGGCCGAAGCGGCGGAATATGCCCAAGAATTACGGCGTTTAGTGCGTTATCTCGGCATCAGTGACGGTAATATGCAGGAAGGTTCCCTGCGCTGCGATGTCAATATTTCCGTTCGCAAAAAAGGCGCTAAAAAGTTCGGGACTAAGGTAGAAATCAAAAATATGAACTCCTTTAGTGCTATCCAAAAAGCCATAGAATACGAGATTGATCGACAAATTGAAGCGATCGAAAATGGCGAACCAATCGTACAGGAAACCCGTCTTTGGGAAGAAGCTACTCAACGGACGATTAGTATGCGGAAAAAAGAAGGTTCTAGCGATTATCGCTATTTTCCCGAACCGGATTTACCCCCCCTAGAAGTTTCCCCCGAACAGTTAAAAGCTTGGGCGGAAGAATTACCGGAATTACCCGCTCGTAAACGTCGTCGTTATGAGGAAGAATTTGGTCTTTCCCCCTACGATGCCAGGGTTTTAACCGATGATCGCACCGTGGCTGAATATTTTGAAACTGCGGTAATTGCCGGGGCAAATGCGAAATTAGTCGCTAACTGGATCAGTCAAGATATCGCCGCTTATTTGAATAATAATAAGCTGATGATCACGGAAATTGCCCTGCAAGCGTCAGACTTAGCTGAATTAGTTAAACTGATTGAAACGGGAACAATTAGTGGCAAAATTGCTAAGGAAATTTTACCGGAACTTCTCACCGAAGGCGGTTCACCCAAAGCGCTGGTGGAAAAGAAAGGATTAATACAAATTTCTGACAGTTCTGCCATCGAAAAACTGATCGAGGAAATTATCGCCTCCCATCCAAGCGAGTTAGAAAAATTCCGGGCGGGTAAAACCAATCTTAAGGGATTTTTTGTCGGTCAAGTCATGAAAAAAAGCGGCGGTAAGGCCGATCCTAAATTAACTAGCCAAATCTTAGATCAAAAACTTTCTGGTTAGTTATATTCAGTGATCAGTAATCAGTAAACAGTAATCAGTGGGGAGCTTTTTTTCAGTGATCAGTAATCAGTAATCAGTAAACAGTAATCAGTGAACTTAAAACTCAAATCTGATAACTGATAACTGGTAAGTAGCTGGTTATAATTAAATTGAAGATAGATTTTAGGTTCGATCCCCCCTGCCCCCCTTGATAAGGGGGGTGCCGGTAGGCGGGGGGATCCCCCCTTAATAAGAGGGGCATCTGATAACTTTTAACGCCTACTTACTTAACTGATAACTGATAACTGATAACTGAAAATGACCTCGCAATTAAAGCCTAATAGCCCAAAAATTCTCGCTGTTGTCAATGGTAAAGGTGGTGTGGGTAAAACCACCACTGCGGTTAATTTAGCGGCAATTTGGGGACAGAATCAGCGTGTTTTGCTGGTGGATGCGGATCCCCAGGGTTCCTCCACTTGGTGGGTAGAAAGAAATCAAGCGGGTATGGTATTTGATTTAGCCAAACAAATTAATACAGAGAAATTAGGAGAATTGCGTCAAATTATCGAGTATGATCTGATCGTGATTGACACACCACCAGCTTTGCGTTCCGAATTACTTACGGCAGTAATAGCAGAATCAGATTATTTAATTTTACCGACTCCTCCCGCACCGATGGATTTAATGGCTTTAATTGACACGGTACGCACGGCAGTTAAACCCCTAGGAATTGCCTATCGGGTTTTATTAACAAAAGTGGATTCCCGTAGTCTTAAGGAAACTTTGGAAGCACAAAATACTCTATTAGAATTAGGTATTCCCGCTTGTCATGCTTTTGTCAGAAATTATAAGGCCCACGAAAAAGCCGTTTTAGACGGGGTTGCTATTACCAATTGGCGTGGTAAAAATGCCCAAGAAGCCAGCGCCGATTATCGTCGTGTGGCCGAAGAATTAGAACGGGATTGGTAGATTTATGGACAGGTTTTCTAAGGACAATATTTTTGTAGTAAAGAAATGACTAAATCTAGACCATCGGGCTGAACTTGAATAGTATAGGCTTCGGCTTCGATTTGTCTGCTAAAACCCTGATAATTCATAAAAAATCTTCTGGTCATTGCTGGTGGTTCTATGGCTAAATTAAGAGCTTTAACTGTTTTGCCTCCATGACAAAGTTGAGCGGCATGGACAGCTTCATGAATTAATGTTGGTCGGGCAATACCTAAGTCAAAAACTAGGGGATGAATCCAAATAATTCTAGTTTTACTATCAAATAAACCGTAGGCTCCTCGTGCTGGTGGCGGGGCAATTTTGACGATGAAATTGTGTTTTTCTAAAGCTTTCTGCAGCTGGAGAAAATCAGGGTTTGCCGCCGATAAATTTTCTCCTGCAGCTAATTGCATCCCTAGAAAAACAGCAGCGATTGTGTAATAAATGCCCATCAGGTGATAGTTCCTATTAAAGAAAAATGGCTCTTCGTTACTTGTTATGGTTCGATAGGGGGGCATAAATCAACAAAATCTTTATCTGGTAAGGGATTTAATTGATTAGTTCGCTTTAGATAAAAAACAATTGACAAAAATCGCCCAATGTCTTTCTCTATAAGGGTTCCATCCCTTATAACTCCCGTCTATTGCATAAGACAAACCGAAGAACCAGAAAAATCAAAATTAGCAGGAGGTTATTCATTGATGAATCGAACCATCGGGGAGAATTGTTCCTGTTAAAATTGCCCCGGTTAATTTCACCATAATACGCTTACCAAAGCCAATTTTTGCCCCGCGTAAATCCGCCGCCGACAGATCCGCCCCGCTTAAATCCGCCCCGATGAGATTGGCTTCCTGTAAATTTGCGCCCTTAAGGTTAGCTTCGAGGAGATTGGCGCGAAAAAGATTAGCTTTGTACAGATTAGCTTTTTCTAGGTTAATTTTGTGCAGGAAACTATCGCTTAAGTCGGCATGGCTTAAATCAGCCCCGATGAGACTGCGACTAGAGAGATCTTTTTCTTTCAGGTTAGCTCCCTGTAAATCGGCTCCGTTTAAATCCCGATAGTGAGGGCGCCAGGCGCCATGATTGTGAACCTGATGGTTATTCTGGGAGTGGCTGTGTTGACTGTGGCTGTGTTGACTGTGGGTTTGTTGACTGTGGGTTTTATGACTGTGGGTTTGGGAATTTTGGCTGGGTTGGCTAGGGTGAGGCTGATAGGGAGAAGCAGTTTTATAGGCGTGGGCGGGCTGTGTTTCAGTTTTAGGGGCGGAATTGGAGCGTTTAGGAGAATTTTGATGAATTTGCCGCAATTGTTCCCTAGCTTGGTTAATTTCTTGCAGTTTAGCGGTGGCTTTTTCCAAAAGACGCTGATTATCTTTGGGAATGCGATCGGGATGCCAAATAAACACCAAATCTTTGTAGGCTTGATTGATCTCGTCGAGAGATGCCCCGTGATCTAACCCTAAAACTTTATAGTATCGCTCCAATTCTTTCATTATCGAAGTCCTAATACAAGGATAAAAGCATTAATGGCTACAATTTCTCTGAGTCTTGTCGGATTTCAGCAATTCTCATTTTAAGGTTTCATGACATTAAAACCCTTGCACCTAGAGGGGTTAATAATTCTTAACGAATCTCTAGATCGCTGAAACAACGCAAAATCGTTTCAAAATGAGAATTGCTGGTCGGATTTTCTAGGAGAGGATTTCTTTCAGGATAATTTGACTCTGGGAGAGTTGCCATAAAATTTGAGAAAATGTCTGGTAATTAAGAAAATCTCGTTTTTCTATCCTGTTTTGATGCGTAACTGTATAGCACATAACAGCAAAATTAGCAAGTTTTTGATACAAAAATTAATTTGTGCTGTTGGGGGTTAGGGAGAGAGAAGTGGGGAAGCGAGCAGGGTGAAAGCGTCTCAAACGCTATTGACAATTGGCCAATTTTGTGACCCGCGTGGGACTTTCAAGTGATACCAGTCGATTAGAATAGTTAGGAAATCGACCCATTTGGTCTATTTTTGCTTAACAATTGAGATGGTAAATTCTACTCAAATATGCTTGAATCGTCCTCTGGGTAAGCAACTCACATAAAGTTCATTTTGTCAAGGATTGTTAAGATGCGCTTACCCAGACATTGATATTCTCAATCTTAATTGAAATGACTATACTAACCTCTCACAATAAACCGCGATAACGGATAAAAACGAGGATTACTGCCCAAGAACCTAAAGCTACTTTAACGGCGACTAAAATGTTTAGTATCGGTAAAATACCCCCACTAAATAGCGCCCCTAATTCCCCGTGGGGTAACTCAAATCCTGAGAGAGTAATGGCGGCTAAAACAATAAAAACTAAGACGGAAATTTTCTCCCATGTTGCCGCTTGCCAACGGCGATAAATTGCTTGCATCCATTCGGGAGACGAGGTAATTGCTATTAAGCCAATTGCCGTACCTCCGGCGACTCCGGCGGCAAAACCTCCCCCCGGACTTAAATGTCCGCGGATAGCTAATTCAATGCCCACTAAAGCGGCAATTGTTGACCCTAAACGGGCTAAAATAATTGAAGGTTGGTCAGTAAATTGATGGATTTTACTGGCGGGTTTTTCGGTGGCTAGAAGAAAATTCGCCCCCATAATGGCAATGGTAAAAACAACCACTTCATAGATAGTATCGTAGAGACGATTACGAAAAATAACCACCGAAACCGCATTAGGAACACCGCCGTCGTCCACCAGGGATTTAACAATTTCTAAGGATGATACAGAGGAAGCAGTATTGGGAATAATTACCATTTTGACAGCGAAGGCAATAGCGGCTAGAGTATAAATCCATTTCATTAGTGTTTCTCCTCTAATTTTGGTGTTTCAATACAGGTTAAAATCGTGTTGACTGCCGTTAATTCATTTTTAAAAATATCGTAGAGATAGGGTAATCTAATTGTGGTTTCGTAGGGGATGGTTTCTGGATTGTCTTGACGGATACAGACGGCATGAATATCCTTATCTATAAGTGCCTGTTGCAAAGCTTGTTTATCACTGTAGGCAACTAATTCTAAACGCATAAAACGTTTACTTAAAACCGTTTGTAGTTGAGTTTTTAACTGTTCTAAAACCGTATCGGGTTCCTCAGCAATTACTCCTAAACGCATCACTAAAGAGGAACGAATCGCCACCGCGTAGAGAGTTACGGCTAACATGGTTCCCATCAAAGCCTCGGTTAAAGATACATCTGCCGCTCCTAATAAAGCATAAACTAAAGCGGCTATTGCCCCTAAAACCCCGCGAATTACTAAAGCTTGGTAGGGATTAGATTGTAACATCACCATCGCCGCAGTTAAAGGCAAGAGGGCAACAATAACATAGAGATAACTTTCATTCATCTTTAATTCTACTCTCGATCGCTAGAAGTATAAGCCAAAACGTAGCCTAACATGGTGTTCCAAATTGCTAGGGAAATTATTGCCAATAATAATAAAGGCCAATTATGGGGAACTTTCAAAAGTAGCCCGAAAATAATCGCCATGGAACCCAAAGTATCAGCGACAGATAGGCCGTGTAATTTATATAATACCGAGCGCTTGTCTAAAAGATGCGCCGTTCCCCAAAACCAGAAAAAAACTCCGATAGCGATGCAGATATAACTGAAAATTTCAATCATGATTCGTTCAGTCGTTTAAGAATTTGTGCTAATAACATAAAGCCGGCATTACCGACACTGAGAATAATCACTGCAACCACTCCAATCATCCAATCATCCCGCAGAACTGACACCACTAGAATAATAATCGATGATTTACTCGAAGCACTGGCAAAGGCGGCCATTTTTTGCCAGATGTCATCATTTTTTGCCACTTCATAAAGGGGAATTAATAGGGCGACAATCATGGCAATGAGAACAATATTCATCCCTGGGTACTCCGTTTAATTACATGAACTTCATAACCCTCATTTTCCTTGTATTCGGTGACGATAGTTTTCGGGGTAAAGGTAATGAGAAATATATCCCAAAAAGCTAATCTGGGTGAACGTTTACCCGACATTCTCTCGAAAATAATTTCTTCTTCCTTGTGGGGACGAAAGATAATCTCAAACGCTTCTTTATAAGCTTGGGGAATAGCCATAAAAACTTTAATTATTACCTTTAACCAATCGCCTAAAGTTTCGCTAGAGGCGAAATTACGGGGCAAAAGAAAAGCAATAGCCACCCCGATCATAATATTAGCGGGGGTAAAATTAGCGGTGAGTAAAAACCACATAGTTAAACGCAGAATTATATGTCCAATCATGCTAAAACCATCCAAAATAATAAAACTAACATTATACTCATCATCCCAATGAGATTATCAAATTGTTCCCATGCCCGTGATAATTTTAGGGATAACTTTTTGAAAACTCCCAGATATAACCACCACCCGGCACCGATGACGGCTAAAGCTTTGATAATATTAGGGAGATTATAAGCTTCAACATAGACAGCATTGGATAAAAATAGGGCGGCAAGGAGTAGAATTATTGCTATCCAGAAACCGATAGTTAGCTCCTGTTTACTTTCGCCACCCGCGTGGGGTAAAAAGATAAATTTAGCAAAGGAAATCGCCGTCCCCACCGCCACAAGATTGATCATAATTTCTTGCCAGGGGACTAAATTTTTCATTGTTAACGCTTTTGCCCCAAAACCGGATAATAAGGGGAATCCAGAGATAGAAAAACTAGCAACCACTAGGGCAATCCAGAGGGAATTAGGGATCGATTGTTGCTGTAATTCTTTAAAATTGCGACTGGGCAAAACTCCCGCTAACAGAAATAGGCAAGATTTAACTAAACCGTGGGTAAGGGTATAAAAACCACTGACTACCGGCGCGGCTAAAATAAAACCTAATTGAGAAATAGTATGGAAGGCTAACATCCGCTTGCTATCCTTTTCAAACACTGCGTAGGATACGCCAAAAATCGCCGTTAGCACCCCCAAAAGCCTAATTAGTCCATCCAAATCCTCTAGGATTAAAGCACAGCGCAGGAGGGGAAAAATGCCAGCTTTTACCACCACCCCCGACATCAGCGCCGAGACGGAGGTTTCCGATTCCGAGTGTGTCATCGGTAGCCATAATCCCGAGACAAAGATTCCCCCTTTGACTAATAATCCCATGAAGATTAAAGCCAAGGCTTCGGGAGGTGCGCCCTTTAAACCTGCAAAAGCAAAGGAATTATTGGCTTTATAGACTAAAACTGCGCCAATAAGGTAAAATAACATCGCCACATTGCTGATAAACAGATAACGCAGGGCAACCCAGAGAGAGCGATCGCTGCGAGGATAGGCAATCACCAGAAAAGCGGCAATACTAATTACTTCTAAGGCAACGTAAACGCTAAGAAAATCCTCACAGACGAAGACAGAATTAATGCTGCCGTGGAGAATGATAGCTTGGGCGTAAAAAAAGGCGGTTTTGCTACTTTCCCAGTTATAAAGGATCACAGCCATCGTCACGAGGGCATTGGTGAGGATAAAATAGGCACTTAACTGATCGGCTACCAGTTTCACGCCATAATTATCCAGTAGGTTGAGGGTTATGGGGGAGGATTGGCTAAATAAAAGGAGAGAATAGGCGAGAGAGATAACAGTGGCGGCGAGAGCCAGATATTTGTCTAATCGCGGCAATAAATAGATGATAAAGCCGATCAAAAAGGGTAAACTTATCCAAGCGATCGTTAAAGTATTCATGGTGTGTTATTTTTTTCTATCTCGCTGCTGTCGAGGGTGGGGTTATCCTTGGCTAATTTCATCACTCCCACCAGCATTAACGCCTGAATCGAAAAACCGATGACGATCGCCGTTAAAATCACTGCTTGGGGTACAGGATCGGCGTAATTTTGCTGTTTAACTGTACCGAGGATGGGAGTAAATAAACCTTCACGGGAAGAAATAACCACATAGTAGGCGATAACGCCGGTACTCATGACATCCATGGCGATAATCTTCATGATTAAGTTTTTTTTCAGGAATGTTCCTAAAAATCCGCACAAAACGGTGGCGAATACAAACAACTCTGGCAGGGGGATCGTCACTGGGCTTCTTGATTAGATTTGGTTATGAGTCAAAATACTTTTTCTAATTATCCTCGATCGAGTCCCAATTGATCAAAAAATTCTCAGGCTTTGCCGCTTCTCCCTTGAATAATTGGTAAATTGGTGAAGATCTATAGTTAGTATTAGCTAAAAGCTAGGAATGAGGGAGCTAATTGGGCTAGAATTGAAAGGAACAACAGCATTAACATAACAGCCATCATACCGACGAGATTATCAAATTGTTCCCAAGCTGTTGATAATTGTAAGGACAGCTTTTTAAATATCCCTAGATACAACCCCCAACCGATAGCAATAATCCCTAAAGCTTTGCTGATATTTCCCAGATTGTAGGCATCGAAATAGACGGCATTGGCTACAAATAAGGCAGTTAACAATAGTATTATTCCTAACCATCCACTCAAGGTTAACTTTCTCCCAGTGGTAACTTTTGCGTGGGGTAAAAAGATAAATTTGGCGGTGGCGATCGCTGTACCTACGGCTGCTAAATTGATGGCTACCTCTTGCCAAGGAACTAAATTTTTCATCGTTAACGCTTTCGCCCCAAAACCAGATAATAAGGGGAATCCAGAGATGGAAAAACTGGCGATAACAATAGCAATCCAGAGGGAATTAGGGAGCGATTGTTGCTGTAATTCTTTAAAATTGCGACTGGGTAAAACTCCCACTAATAGAAATAGGGAAGATTTAACTAAACCGTGGGTAAGGGTATAAAAACCGCTCACCGGTGGGGCAGCCAAAATAAAACCCAGCTGCACGATCGTGCTAAAGGCTAACATCCGCTTGCTATCCTTTTCAAAAATCATATAGGGTACGCCAAAAATCGCCGTTAGCACCCCTAAAAGCCGAATTAGTCCATCCAAATCCTCTAGGATTAAAGCACAGCGCAGGAGGGGAAAAATGCCAGCTTTTACCACCACCCCCGACATCAGCGCCGAGACGGAGGTTTCCGATTCCGAGTGTGTCATCGGTAGCCATAATCCCGAGACAAAGATTCCCCCTTTGACTAATAATCCCATGAAGATTAAAGCCAAGGCTTCGGGAGGTGCGCCCTTTAAACCTGCAAAAGCAAAGGAATTATTGGCTTTATAGACTAAAACTGCGCCAATAAGGTAAAATAACATCGCCACATTGCTGATAAACAGATAACGCAGGGCAACCCAGAGAGAGCGATCGCTGCGAGGATAGGCAATCACCAGAAAAGCGGCAATACTAATTACTTCTAAGGCAACGTAAACGCTAAGAAAATCCTCACAGACGAAGACAGAATTAATGCTGCCGTGGAGAATGATAGCTTGGGCGTAAAAAAAGGCGGTTTTGCTACTTTCCCAGTTATAAAGGATCACAGCCATCGTCACGAGGGCATTGGTGAGGATAAAATAGGCACTTAACTGATCGGCTACCAGTTTCACGCCATAATTATCCAGTAGGTTGAGGGTTATGGGGGAGGATTGGCTAAATAAAAGGAGAGAATAGGCGAGAGAGATAACAGAAGTAATTAAGGACAGATATTTAGCCCAGCGAGACAGTAAATAGCCAATAAAGCCGCTCAAAAAGGGAACGACTATCCAAGCGATCGTTAGAGTATTCATGGTGTAGGATTTTCTGATCTTTACTTTGTCTAGGGCAGGGTTTTCCTAGACTAATCTGCTCAATTTCACCAGCAAAGATACTTTCTCTAATTATCCTCGATCGAGTCCTATTGATCAAGAATTTTTCGGGTGGCAAATAGATTGTTTTGGTTCTATAATAGACTTCTTGCATGATTTTTTTATGGTATAATGGAAGGCCTTGCTTTTTTCTCGATTTTTAGATAGAAGTGGAAAAAAGAATAAAATGTGATGTGATCTTAGGTCAAGAAATTATCCATACTTTTGCTATGTTTATTAGCAAAAATATGGATTAAGCTGTTCGTAATTTAAATTGCTTGTTTAGACGAGGCAAGAGACAAGAGTCAAAAGGCAACAGTAAAGGAATTGGGGAAGGTTCGGCTAATCTAAGAATAAGCGTTTTAAATGCGTCTTAGCTTATCAAAACTTAAAGGAGCGCGAAAGTGTGATTACTTCAACCAATTATATCTCTCTACCCTTTTTTCTCCCAGTTCCTCTGCTACTAGCTTTCACCCACTTATGTCAAGCAGTCAGGCTTATCGGTTAAACAACTTTGATAACTTTAGGCGAAGAGTCCTCCTAAATTGGCGTTTTGTTACTAATCGATCCTACTCAGTCTAGGAGAGTCATTAATTCTTTTTTTATTACTTTTTAGGTTCTGGGGTTTGCTGTTTGGAAGCTGCCGCAATCGCTTGATTTAAACGAGTTAATTCTTCTTTAAACTTCGGTTCTTGGGGATAATTTTTGACTAATTTTTCCAGGAGACTTTTCGCTCCAGAAACGTCTTGAGTTTGTAATCTTGTTCCATAAAGAACAAGCATAACTTCCAGATTGTTGGGATATTTTTGATATAACTTTTCTAAAGGTTCTCTAGCTCCGATAAAATCTTTTAACTGTAGGCGAGCTTGCGCCAGTCCTTGCAAAGCAGTGGGGTTATCTGGTTCACGTTCAAGAATTTTCTCGTAACCTTTGACCATTTCTTGTAATTTTTCGGGGGCAATAGTTGCCTCTTGCCCGGGTTGACTGCCTTGGGGGGAATTAGAATTATTATTTTTAAATAAACCTAAAGTTGGCACCACCATTAAAGCCAAAAATACTAAACCAGAGGAAACAATTAAGACTCGTTTGAGGGTATCGTTATTTTTTTTGGGCATACTTTTTCAAGATTAGAGATAAGATTAATCAGTAGTAACTTGATGAAATTCGTGACCCCAAAGATGATAAGCCCAAATTCCCAAGCTAAAACTACCTAAGCAGAGAATGGTGATCGTCAGGAAAACTTGCCACCTATTGTAACCCGCTTCCTGAAGTTCTAGACGACCGAGGATAGCAGCAGCTAACAGAATTAAAGCTCGAGTAAATACCGCCCACTTGTGGAAGATAAAGACTACCGCCAAGGACCAGCCAAGAATTGATAATACAGCGCTAATATCATTTTTAAACCAACTGCGGAAAAATAGCGGCATTAAGTTACTAAACAGAGTTAATCCTAGGGCAATTGAGAGGATAACCCCTACCGCCAGGATATAGATGATGATTTCTAGCCATTCGCTAGTGAGAGTCCAATTCATCTCATCACCGCGGGCAAGTAACCAATCACTCCATGATAAACGCTCCTGGGCGATCGACCAGCCAAACAGCCCATAGACTGATGGAATCAGAAAGGTAAGTAGTATAGTGCGCCAAAACATAATCAGTTATCAGTTATCAGTTATCAGTTATCAGTTTTGAGTATTAAGTGAGCAGTATGTATTAAGTGAGCCTGATCAAATGCCAGTTTACTACTGTCTTTTCACTGATCACTGTTTACTGACCACCGAAAAAAGTCAAGCCTGAACCCTGAAAGAGGGGAAAATTGCCCCTTTTCAGACTTCAGGCCTCTGGGATTGTCCCGATCGCTTAGGACATATACTGGATGATAAAGTCGAAGTAGGGGGCTGCTTCCACAGCATCCTCTTGAGTCAAAAGACCTAAAGCGGCCTCTTTGAGACAACGAATCGCCTCCACCATGCCGGGGACGGGAACATTAAGAGAGTTATACATCTCTTTGACCCCGATCAGGCCGGTTTGTTCGATCGGACCCTTATCTCCGGCTAATACCCCATAGGTAACTAGACGCAGATACCAACCATAATCGCGCAAGCATTGATTATATTGACGCTGACCGTAGGCATTACCCCCCGGCGCTCTATAATCGGGACGTTTCTTGAACAGTTGTTTTTGAGCCTGATCGACGATTTTTTTCTCATTTTCAGCGAGAGTCTCGGCAATGCGAATTCTCTGCTCGCCAGTTTTTAAAAATTGCCCGATACCCTGTAGTTCACCACTACTAGGATAACGAAGTTCGTCGTCGGCTTTGAGGATGACTTGGCTAACTACGCTCATAATATCAAGGTAAATTCTGATAACATTCTGTAGTTTATCTCAGGTCGGGGTCTGGAAGTCGAGTCATCCCTGCTGGGTGGGCAATTCCTAAAAATTGTAATATTTCGTTATGAGTTTCCCCGACAGCCCGGTTACTGTCTAGAATGAATGTATTAGTGGTCAGGAGCGAGGAGATGGCAATTGAGATGTCACCGCACACCGATTAACTTGAACCCGATAACTGGTGATTAATATGGAATTTCTAGCACCCTTGCTGTTGATAGCGGGCATTCTGGGGTTAAATGGCTTTAAAATCGATCGAGAATACCAGCGTGGTGTTATCTTTCGCCTAGGTCGTTATCAAGACACCAAAGGCCCCGGACTGTACTGGATCATTCCCCTAGTTGACCAAAAAATGCAGCTGGACATTCGCACCAAAACCGTCGATATCGCCCCGCAAGAAACTGTCACCGCCGATAATGTCACAATTAAGGTTAATGCGGTTCTCTACTATCGCATTATCGATCCTAGCAAAGCGATTAATAAAGTCGAATCCTATCCCGCGGCCGTTTATCAAGCGGCCATGACCACTTTAAGAAATGTCGTCGGTCAAAATCATCTCGATGATGTCTTGCAAAAACGAGACAAAATTAATCAAGCGGTTCAACAAATTGTCGATGAAATTAGCGAACCTTGGGGCATCGATATCGAACGGGTGGAGATGAAAGATGTGGAAATTCCCACTGGTATGCAGCGAGCTATGGCCAAGGAAGCGGAAGCATTGCGAGAAAAACGGGCTCGTTTGATTAAAGCTGCCGCAGAACAGGAAGCTTCGCTAAAATTAGCGGAAGCTTCCCGATTAATCATGGAAAATCCCGCCGCTTTGGAATTACGCCGCCTACAAATGTTAACGGAAATTGGAGCGGAAAATAACACCAGTACCGTGATTATGCTTCCCTCCGATATCTTAAATCTCGCTCAAAAATTAACTGAAAAAAAATCATAAAATGGCTCAGTTGTCAATAGCCAAAAAGGTTAATTTTCTCTGGTGTGTTAGGTTGGTTTAACACAGCTAAAATTGTTAAGTAGCTGGTTATAATTAAATTAATAATGGATTTTAGGTTCGATCCCCCCTGCCCCCCTTGATAAGGCTATCCATTAGTCACATCTTTCTTAACATAAAATTTGACAAAAAGAGAAAAGTGTGCAAGATGGCTCAAGGAGGTTCTATGGGGGGACTAATTTGATGAGATAGTTTCCAAGTCTGGCTGATATCA
>NZ_JADEVX010000313.1:0-2816 GCF_015207925.1 Microcystis sp. LEGE 00066
CCCTAGACTCCCTCGACAGTCCGGGGGAACTTCCCCCCGCTAAACCCCCCTCGGAACCCCCCGATCAGGGGCATCCAGTGTGATGGAAAGGGTCGCCGCCTTGGGCTTAGATATCGGCAAAAAACGGGTGGGAGTGGCAGGATGTGATGGCACAGGTTTAATCGCCACTGGTTTGACTACGATTATCCGTTCTTCCTTTGTTGCCGATTTCGCACAGTTTAAGGCGATTGTCAAGGAAAGAAATATTAAGATTTTGGTGGCGGGACTGCCCTATACCATGGCCGGAGAGTTAGGATTTCAGGCCAAACAGGTACAAAAATACGCCCAGAAACTAGCGATCGCCTTGGATTTGCCCCTCGAATACATTGATGAGCGTTGCACGTCCCTAGAGGCGGAAGAATTCTTAAAAGCCAAAAAACAGTTTTCCTCTTGGGATAAGGGAGCGATTGATCGGGAAGCGGCGGCGATTATTTTACAACAATGGCTCGATCGCCGACGGCATCGACAACGCATCTAAAAGCAGTTGTCATCGCCCGTCTCGCTCTTGGCGAATCAATACCGTACTGTCTAGCCATTCCACATCATTGGGTAATTCCCGATAGCGTTGTCTGACTGCCTCGATCAAAGCGGGAATCGACTGGCGGCGGCGATCGGGAGTTTGAGAGTTTTCTGGCGACGCGGACAAGTTCGGACTAGCTTCTGATTCCGGCGACGACAAGAGACGTGTGGCTAGAAATTCGGTAAAATCTAAGACCTCTCTCTGTTTGTCTGGCGGCAAATCACGCCATCTCGATAGCAATAACTGTTCGCTGTTCATCAAAAGAATCCACTAAGAAACTCAGTCATCTGACCGTAGCAACGGAAGACTTTACTCAATTCTAGCAAGCAAAAAATCAACTCATTGATTGAACGAACAAAACTGATAACCGATAACTGATAACTGAATTTAGATAGAGACTTCGCTTAATTCGCGAGTGAGATGATCAAAGGGTTCAGCGATCAAAGAGGTGTCGGCAATACCCGCCTCAAGAGCCATGGTTTGAATCATTTCGCTCATGATTTGGATACCGCGCACCGTCGGACCGATGGGAACACCGAGGGAATTATAGGTTTCCCGTAGTCCTTGCAGTACCCGCTCATCTAGAACATTAGTATCGGCAGCCACCAGCGCATAACTGGCATAGCGGAGATAGTAATCCATATCCCGCAGACAGGCAGAATAACGACGGGTGGTGTAGGCATTACCCCCGGCGCGGATCAATTCGGGAACTTCTTCAAATAGACGAATCGCCGCCCCACGCACGAGCGCCGCCGAATTAGCGTTAATGAGGGCGGCGGCAGCTAGACGGGCAGTTCCCGAGGCAAAATATTGTTTAAGATTATCGATCGCATCTCGATCGAGATAACGTCCGGTGACATCGTATTTTCTAATCAGGCTAGTTACCGCGTCTCGCATTATTAAGTTTCTCCCAACAGCAATAAAGGCATTTTTGAGTTTCGCTTTATTTATAATCTCACAGGGTTGAACTTCGGGGGACATCCCTAGTCTAACTCTCTTGCTTGTCTAACAATTTGTTGTTTTTTTGAGACATTTCTTTACATTTAAGGCATTGGCTGGACTTGCTCTGAGTGGCGGAATTATCCCTTATTAGTCGAGGTGGTGGACGAAGCACTCAAAATCACGAGATTATCCCGATGAATAATGGTTTCTGCGGCCATATAACCTAATAAACTGGCAATACGCTCGGAATGTTGACCTTTCACTCGATCGATCTCCTCACTACTATAATTAACAATTCCCCGGGCCAATTCCCGGCCTTCTTGATCGCACAATTGCACCGATTCCGAGGCGCTAAATTCCCCTGCCACTTTGGTGATCCCGGCCGCTAGGAGAGATTTTCCCCCCTGACAAATGGCTTGAATCGCCCCAGCATCGAGATAGATTTTACCCATGGGCATTAGTCCGTAGGCGATCCAGCGTTTGCGGGCGTTATCACTGCGTTTTTGGGCCTCAAAACGGGTTCCGATCGCCTCTCCTGCCATAATTTTTAAGATATTACTGGGCTGCCGTCCCCTAGTAATCGCCATTTCTACCCCGGCGCTGGTGGCAATCCGGGCCGCGGCCAATTTAGTCGCCATACCCCCGGTCCCCCACTGACTGCCACTACTACCGGCATCGATCGATAGTTGCGCTAATTCCGCAGGAGTAACTCGGGCAATAGCCGCCGCTTCGGGAAATAGCCGGGGATCGGCACTGTAGAGGCGATCCACATCGGTGAGGATAAATAACCAGTCAGCCTCGATTAAACTGGCTACAAGGGCTGATAAAGTGTCATTATCGCCGAATTTTAACTCATCGATCGCCACCGTATCATTTTCGTTGACAATGGCAATCACCCCTAATTCAAACAAAGCCTGAAAGGTATTATAGGCGTTGACATAACAGGTGCGTTCCATCAATTCGGGACGGGTGAGCAAAATTTGGGCGATCGGTTGACCAAGACTGGTAAAGAGGTCATCATAGATCCGCATCAGACGACCTTGACCGACGGCGGCGATCGCTTGTTTGAGGGCGATTTTTTTCGGTCTTTCCTGTATTCCCAGACGACGGCAGCCCACCCCCACGGCCCCAGAAGATACTAATACCACCCGATGACCGGCAGCGCGCAACTGGGTGAGGACTTCCACTAAAGCGGCGATCGTGGATAGGGATAATTGGCCGGTTTCATTATCGGTCAAACTGGAAGTACCGATTTTGATCACTATGGTTTGGTTCATCGTCAAAGGGTGTGGGGTGTGGGGTGTGGGGTGTAGGG
>NZ_JADEVX010000083.1:0-18734 GCF_015207925.1 Microcystis sp. LEGE 00066
AGAGAATTCTTGTCCATTAAGAAATGTTACAAATTACATGGGTACATTAAGATAAGTTAAGGGGGTGCATCCATTGATGGATAAGGGTTTTCAGCTATTGTGGTATATATGTATGGGGGAAGTTCAGATATCATTAGTTTGAGAATTCCCAGAAGGCAGGGAAAAAATGACTATTTCCTTGCTATAAGTATTGTAGATGTCAAGAGTGGTAAATGAATGTCTATAGTGGTATCCCCCGAACAAGTCCATCAAATCGTCAACAACCTCCATCACGATCCCTTTGAGGTTTTGGGGGCCCATCCCCTAGAAGAAGAAGGAAAAGTAAATAAATGGGTTGTTAGAGCCTATTTACCGAAAACCACGGCCGCTTGGGTTATTTTACCGTCCCAAAGACAAGAATATCCCATGACGACCGCTTATCACCCCCATTTTTTCGAGTGCATTATCGATATCGGTGAACTGAACAATTATCAATTACGCATCCACGAGGGAGAACAGGAACGGGTAATCTATGATTCCTATGCCTTCCGTTCTGCTAAACTTAGCGATTTTGATTTACACCTGTTTGGGGAGGGCAACCATCACCGCATTTATGAAAAATTAGGGGCGCATTTAGCCGAAATCGAGGGTATTAAAGGGGTTTATTTCGCCGTTTGGGCTCCTAATGCTCGCAATGTCTCGATTATTGGTGATTTTAATAGCTGGGATGGTCGTGATCACCAAATGCGGAAACGTAATAATATGGTCTGGGAATTGTTTATCCCGGAAATCGGTGTTGGCACTAAATATAAATACGAGATCAAAAATTGGGAAGGTCACATTTACGAAAAATCTGATCCCTACGGTTTTGCCCAAGAAGTACGCCCGAAAACCGCCTCGATCGTGGCCAATTTAGATAGCTATACTTGGGATGATAGCGATTGGATGGAAAAACGCCGCCATAGCGATCCTTTAACTCAACCGGTTTCCGTTTACGAATTACACCTCGGTTCTTGGCTGCACGCTTCTAGCGCCGAACCACCCCGTTTACTTTCCGGGGAAGGAGAAGCGGTTCCCGTGTCGGAATGGAACACTGGGGCGCGCTTTTTGAGTTACTACGAGTTAGCCCAAAAACTGATTCCCTACGTTAAAGAATTAGGTTACACCCATATCGAATTATTACCGATCGCCGAGCATCCTTTTGATGGTTCTTGGGGTTATCAAGTGACGGGTTATTTTGCCCCCACCAGTCGCTACGGCAATCCTGAAGATTTCATGTATTTTGTCGATCAATGTCACCAAAATGGCCTTGGTGTGCTAGTGGATTGGGTTCCTGGTCACTTCCCCAAAGATGGCCACGGGTTAGCTTTCTTTGATGGTACTCATCTTTATGAACACGGCGACCCGCGCAAGGGGGAACACAAGGAATGGGGAACCTTAATTTTTAACTACGGTCGCAACGAAGTCAGAAATTTCCTGGTGGCTAATGCCCTATTTTGGTTCGATAAGTACCATATTGACGGCATTCGCGTGGACGCGGTGGCTTCTATGCTCTATCTCGATTATTGTCGTAAAGATGGGGAATGGGTGGCCAACGAGTACGGTGGCCGGGAGAATTTAGAGGCCGCCGAATTCCTGCGTCAAGTCAATCATGTAATTTTTAGCTATTTCCCCGGAATTCTGTCAATTGCCGAAGAATCCACCGCTTGGCCGATGGTGTCCTGGCCCACCTATATGGGCGGTTTAGGCTTTAATTTGAAGTGGAATATGGGCTGGATGCACGATATGCTCGATTATTTCGGCATGGATCCCTGGTTCCGTCAATTCCATCAAAATAATGTCACTTTTAGTATGTGGTATAACCACAGCGAGAATTATATGCTGGCTTTGTCCCACGATGAAGTGGTTCACGGCAAAAGTAATATGATTGGCAAAATGCCGGGGGATGAGTGGCAAAAATTCGCCAATGTCCGGGCATTATTTAGTTATATGTTTACCCACCCCGGCAAGAAAACCATGTTTATGAGCATGGAATTTGGCCAGTGGAGTGAGTGGAATGTTTGGGGTGATTTGGAGTGGGGTCTTTTGCAGCATCAACCCCATCAACAGCTAAAACGCTTTTTCTCAGATTTGAACGCCACCTATAAGAGTGAACCTGCTTTATATACCCAGGATTTTGGTCAGGATGGCTTTGAGTGGATCGACTGTAGTGATAATAGTCATAGCGTCGTTTCTTTCCTGCGCTGGAGCAAAAATTGGCAGGAGTTTCTGGTGGTGGTCTGTAATTTTACTCCCCAACCCCACAGCCATTATCGCGTTGGTGTACCCCATCCCGGTTTTTATCAGGAAATCTTTAACAGCGATGCGGGTAAATATGGCGGTAGTAATATGGGCAACCTTGGCGGTAAATGGTCGGAGGAATGGTCTTATCATAGCCGTCCCTACTCGATCGATCTCTGTTTACCACCTTTAGGGGTTTTAGTTCTCAAAATCGATCCTCATGCTTCTGGGGAATAGGTAAGCTTTTTTCAGTGATCAGTAAACAGTTATCAGTAATCAGTGAACTGATTACTGTTTGCTGGTAAGCAGCTAGACACAATTAATTATACAGACCTAACTACCTGGCTCTCCCAGGTTTGGTGGGTAAAATGTATTCTAAGATACAGTCTTGCGGGCGAGGGAGTGGAACGAACCACTCCAGACACAAAGGACACAGAGATCGATCACTACTATATAAGTTAAACTTATCACACAGACAATAAGAGAGCCACTACCCCTTGCTTGACATCCTCACCGCCGTAAACGGACGGCGATTCCCAAACCTCACGATTTGGGTTTCTGCTTCTTTCCCGAAGGATTTTTCGCACCTGCCTTAACAGATTTACTCTGTTCTGGTCTTATGGTCGCTCTACAGACTGACACCGCAAGCCCTGCGGCCAAAATATTTTTACTGGCGTTAATATCTCGGTCATGGTGAGTCCCACAGTCTGGACAGTCCCATTCTCGAATATTTAACGGCATTTTCTCAGCAATATACCCACAATTACTACACCTTTTAGAGCTAGAAAACCATCTATCTATTTCGATGTAGTTTCTCCCATACCAACGGCATTTATAGGCTAATTGTCGGGTTATTTCTCCCCAACTAACGTCAGATATTGCCTGAGATAATTTCGGGTTTTTGACCAGATTATTGACGGCTAAATTCTCAACCACAATCGTTTGGTTTTCACGAACTAATTGAGTGGTTAGCTTGTGTAAATGGTCTTTTCTGCTATCGGTGATTTGAGCGTGAATTTTGGCTACTTTGATTCTTGCTTTTTCCCGATTTTTTGACCCTTTCTGTTTTCTAGAAAGGCTTTTTTGGGCCTTTCGCAGTCTCCGATAATATTTCTTAAAATGCTTAGGATTAGATACTTTATCGCCATCGCTGGTAATCACGAGGCTACTAATTCCTAAGTCAATTCCGATGGCTTTATCTGTTACTGGTAATGGCTTAATCATTGGGTCATCAAATCTTATTGAAATATGCCAACGTCCAGATGGATGTAATCTGACTGTTACTGTGCTTGGTTCACAGCTTTCTGGGATTTGTCTTGACCATCGAATAGGTAAAGGTTCTGTGCATTTAGCTAAATAGATTTGTCTGTCTTTAAATTTAAAGGCTGATTTGGTAAATTCGGCACTTCCTCCTTGATGTTTTTTCTTAAAGTTGGGATACTTAGTACGATCAGCAAAGAAGTTAGTGAAAGCTGTTTGTAAATGTCTTAACCCTTGTTGTAAAGGTACACAGCTTACTTCATTGAGAAAGTCTAATTCTTCTTGTTTTTTCCAATCGGTTAGCATTGAAGAAGTTTGAGCGTAGCCTACTCTTTCTTGTCTTTCATACCAAGCTTGTGTTCTGAGATGGAGAGCTTTATTATAAACTAATCTTACACAGCCCAAAGTGCGCTGCAATAGCGACTCTTGTGTTGGTGTGGGGTACAATCGAAACGAATAGGCTTTTTCCATGTCTAATATTTTAGCATATATTTCGTAAATGTTCTAATATTTAACAGTAAAGCCGTCGTAGAACGACGGGGTTTCAGACCCAAATTTTCGATGATGGCAAAGCCATTTAATGGTCTGAAAAGGTAGTCGAGCATTGGAACCATAAACAAGCAAAAGCATCTGTATATTTAGTTACTAAATAAGACAGATTTGCCCTAGATGCGGCCTAGGGAAAAGCCGGTCAAAAACTAACCCATCAGGATCACCGTATCGATGACGTGGATCACACCATTATCTGCCTCGATATTACCCGCGACCACCGTGGCATTTTTCACCTCAAAACCTTCGCTACAATCGACGGGAATCGGTGAACCCTCTAGAGAAGTCACTACAGCCAATTTTGCCAAATCTTCCTGCATATATTTGCCCGCAGCGACGTGATAGGTGAGAATTCGGGTTAATTGGGGGATATTCTGCACTAGGGTTGTAATCGTCCCGGGGGGCAATTTGGCAAAAGCTTCGTCGGTGGGGGCAAAAACCGTAAAGGGGCCAGGACTTTTTAGGGCATCCACAAGATTAGCCGCTTGTACCGCCGTCACTAGAGTTTTAAAATTATCGGCACTGACCGCAATATCGACAATATCTGCCATAAACTTAACTCAATCCCTTAAAAAAATTATCTATTTCAGATTTTAAACTTAATCTTGTGGCTCTTCTCGACTTTGTGTGATAATTTTTGCTTATGGAATCGTGAAATGTTGACGGAGAAAGACTTTTACGACTATTTTGCCGAAGAAACTATCAGTATAGGCTTCGTTTCCACACAGAAACCGGAAGAGCCATCTTGTCCCAAAGATCACTTTACTAAATTGTGTGTCAAAAGTTGGTAAAGTAGCCTAGTCTCATAAAATAGCAACCGACATAGGCCATCCTTACCTAATGCCTTAAAACTGGGTAACTCTTGGGTGACTTTGATTTTTTTCCCGGTTTTTTCGTTGCGAGTAAAATAGGTGTGTTTTCTGGGATTTAGCCAAGAGTTCTTAAGTTTAGCCATAGTCTCAGTTTTAGCGGGTTTATTCGGGCAAATAGTCACCATTGCCTGCTGTCCTTTAGTCAAATCTTTCTTAACATTTCAAACCCTTGTAGCACAAGGCTTTTAAGACTCGGTTAACAATTTGTAATATTCCTTGTTGACACCCTTACAAAACAAAGAAAAAACTGAAATCAAGTCAGGATTAGGGTTGGAGTGCTTACTGAAAAAATTGTTAAGAAAGATGCCTATAAGGGATAGGAGGGTGTCTGATAATTTTTAACGCCTACCTACTTAACTAGGGTTTATAACTGGGAAAATCCATATAACCTTCCTTGTCAAAAGAATACCAATCCTTCATCTCAGCATCGGGATTAAGAGGCCAATTATTGGCGAATCTTTCCACCAAATCGGGATTACTGATATAGGGGCGACCGAAAGCAATTAAATCCGCATCTCCTAACTGAATAGCGGCTTCAGCAGTTTCTTTTGTATAACCGCAATTGCCGATTAAAGCACTATTAAAAACAGCCCGAAACTCGGATAAAAGCATCGGTTTACCCTTTTCATGAAAACCAAAAGCCAAGCCATCTAGCAGATGCAAATAAGCTAAATTGTACTCATTTAATCTTTGGGCAACATAGAGAAAAGTTTCTCGAAAATCCTCGGAACCCATGTCATTATAAACCCCATTGGGAGACAGACGCACCCCCACCCGATGACTGGGAAAAACAGTTAAAATTGCCTCGACTATTTCCTGTAAAAAACGATAGCGATTTGCCAAACTGCCACCGTACTTATCCTGACGCTGATTGGTGGCCGATTGTAGAAAAGTATCGATTAAATAACCATTAGCCCCGTGAATTTCTATGCCATCAAACCCCGCTAATTTTGCCCTCTGAGCGGCTTGACGGTAATCGGCGACAATTGCGGGGATTTCCTCGGTTTCTAAGGCTCTAGGGGTCTCGTAGGGCTGTTTACCTATGGGTGTATGCAACTCCCCCTTAATCTTAATTGCGGAAGGGGCAACGGGTAAAGCCCCATTTTCCTGAAAACTGGGATGAGAAGCGCGACCACAGTGCCACAATTGACAAAAAATTGGTGTTCCTTTTCTTTGGGCGATTTTAGTCACCATTTGCCATGCTTGCGCTTGTTCATCGGTGTAGATACCGGGGGTATTTTGCCAACCGTTAGCTTGGGGAGAAATTACCGTCGCTTCTGTAATCATTAATCCGGCGCTGGCCCTTTGCCGGTAATATTCGGCCATTATCTCATTAGCAAGACGTTTTTCTCCGGCTCGCGCTCGCGTCATGGGAGCAAGCACAAGACGATTTTCTAGGTTTAAATCTCCCAATTTAAATTGACTTAAAAGAGCCAGGGAAGTAGTGAAAGAAGTCATGGAATTTGCCGATAGAGAATTTAGGTTAATTTTACCGCAATGAGTTAAAACCAGACAATCGCACCCAAGGATGATTGATTTTCTGGCTATCTGCGAGATTGTTTCTCTGCTAAGGGAGGAGAATTAATCGGATCAACTAGCTGAATATAATTAATATTGGTCATAAATCTGACTATAATTACAAGTTATTTAATTTATTCATCATCCAAAATTAAAGAGACAGAAACTATATTTTCTGGTAGTTAAGTCATGATGGTTCGGTATAAAATAGTGTAATTACGCTTATGTTTATCTGACCAGAAATAGTCATTGTCGAGATGTCTAGTAACTGGTGTTTTACCTATAAAACAGACTTCCTAGTGACTGAAACAAAACCCTTACTATTCGGTGCTTGCGAATTTTAAGAGGGTTTTTCAGAATCAGCATTTTTGGCTCTTCGGTTCGTGTTATGCAATGGACGGGAGTTATAAGGGGTGGAACCCTTATAGAGAAAGGCATTTAGCAATTTTTGTCAATTGTTTTTTATCTAGAGCGAACTAATCAATTAAGTCTCTTGCCAGATAAGGATTTAGTCGATTTATGCCCCCCTATCGAACCATAACAAGTAACGAAGAGCCGCATTTTTTAGTAAACCTACCCAACAATACCCAAAAGAGGCAAACAGCCTCTAGATTGCGTTGATAAAAATGGGAAAACACGAGTTTTTAGCAAGCATAGTTCATTTAATTGTGCTAATCTCCAAAAAATAGCTATTTTTTCACAATTTATTTAGAACTAATTTATGAGTAAAAAAAAGTCTTGATCGACTTGGGCTTTGTGGCTAGTATGTAAAGCATCTAGCTTCTTCATTGGAGACACCTGAATGAAAGCCCTATTACTGTGGCCGCTGATGCCCAACTCCTTTTGGTCCTATCAAGAGACTTTAGATCTAGCCGGTTTAAGATCAACCAATCCGCCCCTGGGTTTAATTACTGTGGCAGCTCTGTTACCATCGGATTGGGAAATCCGGTTTGTTGATCGCAATGTCCGATTAGAAACGGCTTCCGATTGGGAGTGGTGCGATTTGGTCATCATCTCCGCCATGATCATTCAGAAAAAGGACTTTCAAGAATTGATTGCCAAAGGGTTGCAGTTGGGTAAAAAAGTGGCGGTGGGCGGGCCTTACCCCACCTCCTATCCAGAAGTTGCCCAAAAAGCTGGAGCAGATTACCTGATTCTGGATGAAGGAGAACTGACAATCCCGCTGTTCCTGGCGGCCCTGGAGCGGGGTGAACCGAGTGGTGTCTTTAGAGCCAGTGAGAAACCCGATGTCACCATGACACCGATCGCCCGCTATGATCTACTAGATCTGGATGCCTATCTGGCGATTACCGTGCAGTTTTCTCGCGGTTGCCCCTTTCAATGCGAATTTTGTGATATCATCAACCTCTATGGCCGCAAACCTCGCACCAAAACCCCAGAACAAATGTTGGCTGAGTTGGAGACGTTATATCAACTGGGGTGGAGGCGCTACATTTTTGTTGTCGATGACAACTTCATTGGCAATAAGCGGAATGCCAAGGTGTTTCTGCGGGAGTTGATCCCCTGGATGGAACAGCGCCAGTATCCCTTTAAACTGATTACGGAAGCTTCCCTTAATCTGGCCGAAGACAGCGAACTGATCGAGCTAATGGTCAAGGCCGGCTTTATGCTGGTGTTTATGGGAATTGAGACACCAGATACCGATAGCTTAATGGGCATTAACAAGGTTCAAAATACCCGCCAATCCCTGATCGAATCCTGTCACAAAATTACCCGCATGGGGCTGCAGATTATGTCTGGCTTCATTATCGGTTTTGACAATGAGAAACCAGGCGCAGGGCAGCGGATCAAAGATTTTATTATGGAGGCAAGTATTCCCCAAGGGCAGTTTAGCCTGCTCCAGGCCCTGCAAAATACTGCCCTGTGGAATCGCCTGCAACAGGAAGGTCGTCTGGTGGATGGCATGGGTACTTTCCATCAGGGAGCGATGATGAACTTTGAGCCAACTCGCCCGGTGGAAGAGATTACCGAAGAATACATCGATGCTTTCTGGGAAATCTATGATCCTGTTAACTACCTAAAACGAACCTTCAACCATTTTATGATCATGGGGGGATGGCGCGGCAAATCGAACCGTAAATTAGATGGGCAACAGTGGCAATTGTTCCGCTCCTTGCTCTGGCGACAGGGGATTGTCCGACCAACCCGGTTCCGTTTCTGGTGGCAACTGGCAGTGATTGCCTGGGTCAAACCCCGTCTGCTAGAAGAGTATCTAGCGACCCTAGGGATAGGTGAGCATTTTTTTGCCTATCGCTATGAAGTCAGAGAACAATTACTAAAACAACTAGCCGATTTAAAGCAACAGAAAGCAAGGGTAGCCCAGCTGGAAAAAACGCTCAAAAGCTAGACAATAGCACCGACGAACAGTCAATGCAGACATTTTGGCAAAATTTTCTTTTTAGGATGGTTTTCCTGAGTTGAGATTCTCCCCCCTTACTTTAAGTAAGGGGGAAAAAAAATCAATTGGCACGCTGTTCAACCAACAGTTGGTAAGCATGATTAAAATCAGCCGTTGTAATGCGAATGTCAGCCGGGTCAGTCATTCCCTGATGGCGATAACGACGAATTGCCATCAGTGCCGCTTGGTTACATAATAACGCTAAATCTGCGCCATTCCAGCCTTCGGTTGCCTCGGCCCAATAGCCTAAATCCACATCCTCTAAAGGACGTTCATCATTATGAACCCCCAGAATTGCTAAACGACTGGAGGCATTGGGTAAATCAACTTTTAACTGTAAATCTAACCGTCCCGCTCGCAATAAGGCCGGATCTAAAGCATCTGGGCGATTAGTGGCTCCAATCACTAAAATCGTTGCCGCCGTTTGCAACCCATCTAACTCCGTGAGGATTTGTCCCACAACCCGGTCACTCACTCCTGAATCTCCACTATAACGACCTCTTGCCGGTGCTAAAGTATCAATTTCATCAATAAAAACTACACAAGGGGCTGCCTGACGAGCTTTGGCAAACAACTCACGCACCGCTTGTTCACTCGCCCCCACCCATTTACTCAAAAGCTCAGGTCCATTAATACTGATAAAATTAGCTCGCGCCTGAGATGCAACCGCTTTGGCCAATAAGGTTTTTCCCGTTCCGGGGGGACCCCAAAGTAAAATCCCTTTGGGAGCTTGGGCTTTGGTTTGCGTATATAATTGCGGATGCAGTAATGCCCCTTCCACGGACTCCTGTAGGGTTTGTTTAATCTGTTCAAGTCCGCCAATATTGTCCCAGGCCACATGGGGAGATTCCACCTCCACAGACCGCAATACCGCCGGTTTAACTTCTTTAAGGGCCTGCAAAAAGTCGGCTTGGACCACCGTCATTGTTTCTGGAATTTGCGAGTCAATCGTAGGAACCTGGCGCCGCAAAGCACTATAGGCCGCTTTCTGGCAAACGGCTTTTAAATCTGACCCGACAAATCCCACTGCATTATCGGCAATCAGATCTAAGGAAACTGATTCATCTAGGGGCATGGAACGGGTGAGAATTTGCAGGATCTCTAAACGGCCCTTGCGGTCAGGCACCCGAAAGAGAACTTCTCGGTCAAACCGTCCGGGGCGACGGAGGGCAGGGTCAAGATGGTCGGGACGGTTTGTCGCCGCTAGAACAATCACCCCCTGGCTTTGGGCAAAACCATCCATTAAACCCAGCAATTGGGCCACCAGTCTTTTTTCTACTTCCCCTTCAACTTTACTGCGATCGGGTGCCATGCTATCAATTTCGTCAATAAAAACGATACAAGGCGCATTCTTACTGGCTTTCTCAAAAATTCCCCGCAGTTTTTGTTCAGCCTCCCCATAATATTTGCTGATCACCTCTGGTCCGACTAAGGCAATATAGTTAACACCGAGTTCTTCGGCCAAAGCACGGGCAGTCAGGGTTTTACCGGTTCCAGGGGGGCCGACTAAGAGAACGCCGCGAGTCGGTTCAAGTCCTAACTTGGCCAACAAGTCGGGGCGTTTCAGAGGAATGGCAATTAGTTCCTTGAGTTCTTTAATCACTTCCGTCAAGCCACCAACATCTTTCAGGGAAGCCGTGGTCGGTCCTTCGGGCGGTGTCACACTGTCTTCAACCCCTGAATCGTTGGGGGTATCGCGATTGCGATTGACCTCAAAATCATCCCCACCAGCATTGTTCTGGCGATAAGCTCCCCCTGGACGGGGAATACCGCCAGCACGGGGGATGTTACTCAAGGGACGAGAGTTAAACTGCACTTCGGTTTTAATTTCCCCTTTTTCCAGTTTTTCCTCTAAGGTTTTAGCCAGTTCGACTAATTGCTCAAAGCCTTTGAATAATTCAACCATAAAATTTCTCCTGAGTCAAGTGAAGGATGGGGACTGGGTAATAGATGAGGTTAAGAAGTCGGACTTGATTAGACTAATTACCTTTAAAATAACAGATCTGCCGCGGCTTTGACCCGGGCTAGAGGTTCTACTGACCGAGGTAAACTGGGTAAGCGGATCAAAGTTTGATCTGGGAATAAATCCTGATCAATTTCCTCATTAGCATGATAACGATTCTGCACGACGTAACGTTGATAGACTCCCATTTTTTTCAAAGATGCTGTCAATCGCAGTTGTTCGGCAACGATGGCATCTTGGGATTGCAAAACTCCAATAAATTCTGTATGTTGGAGGTCTTTGAGTTTTTTCTGGGCAGACATCACTTGTTGTCTTAAGATTCGCAATCGTCCCATTAAATCTACACGCCCTAAGACATTTTGATATTTCATCCAAAGCTTAAAAATCCAACTTAACCAATCTCCTAAAGCCGTTGGCATTTCCAAAAATCGCAGGAGATGACCAGTAGGAGCCGTATCTAAAATAATCAAATCTTGTTCTTTCTGGTCTAATAACTCCATTACTTTTACTAGGGATAACATTTCATCAATTCCTGGCAGAGATTGAGATACAATTTGTCGCCAAGCTTCTGGAGTATAAGCTAGTTTGATATTCCCTTCTTCCTTACCTTCACCACTAATCATTTCTGCCAGTTCCCATAAATAATCATCCCGAAATTTTTCTAAAACGATATTAGCATCAACTTCTTGACCACTTAAATTATCAGTTAATTGTGTGGATTGATGTCCTAATTTTGTCCCAAAGGCATCTCCCAAAGAATGAGCCGGATCAATAGAAATAATTCTAATTTTTTGCTCGGGATGACGATTAGCTAACGCCCAACCAATAGCTGCGGCAACGGTGGTTTTTCCCACTCCCCCCTTGCCACCAATGATAATGAGTTGGCGTTTGTCGTCAATAAAATCACTAAAACTAGGCAGAATTTTTTGCGGCCATTGAATAGGAGGCGGGGCTATAAATTCTACTTTTTCGATAATTTCAATTTGACTCATGATCTGATCTAATGCTTCACCTCCTAGGGGTTCTTTTGCCTGTTGGGGCAGGGTGAAAATTGTCTCTTGACCTGGAATTTTTAGGAATTTATCGAGGAGTTGCTGTTGCTCACTGTAGCGATCTAAATTTTGATTAGGATCCGTTAGAATGCGATTAATAAATAAGTTGCCGCAGGGAATATTTAAGTGATGCAAACTATTGAGTAATCGTTCGGTTTCTAATAAACTCATCGGTTCGGCAATTGCCACAATTAAACAAAGGGTAAAATCCCTATTTTGTAGGAGTTGTTTGCCTTCAGTTAATTCTGATTTTGTTTTGACTAAAAAGTCATCCACATCATCGGCATTGTAGGTTTTTGCAAAAGTTTGCGAAATAACACGATGTTTTTCTTGAAACAACTCTAAAGAATTGAGAATAATCTCTAAAAAGTCTTTAATTTCCAATAAATTTAAGGTATGACCAGAGGGGGCCATATCAACAACAATTCGATCTACAACATTCTCTAATAGTAATCGTTGAATTTCTAATAGACCCATGATTTCATCTAAACCTGGCCAGTCTAAATCCCAAACAGGAGTTAAATCTTCTCCTTCAACAAAACTACCCCGTTCTACTAAAAGTTCTAAAAATTTTCCGTATTTTTCTTTAAATTCTAAGAGCAATTTTTCCGCATCTAATGCCCTAACTTTTAAGTTGGGTAAGTCTTTTACAGGTAATGCCTCATCGCTAACTTCTGTTTGCAATACATCCCCTAAAGAGTGAGCAGGATCGGTTGAGATTAATAGGATTTGTTCCTCGGGAAATAATTTAGCCCAACGGCGAGCAAATCCACAGGAAAGGGTAGTTTTTCCCACTCCTCCTTTGCCACTAAACATAACTAAATGTCGAGTGTCATAGCAACTTAGAGAGTTATTTACCAAGTTAAAGTTAGTCATAGAGAAATCAAGTTAAGTAAAGTGATAGGGGGGAGAAACTTGTCCTAATTGTAATTCCCAATGGGGGCAAGCTTTCTGCCAATGCAAGACTTGCTCGATTAGTAAAGGTTCTTCTTGAAAATTAACTAAAAGATAAATTCTTGATTCTGTCCCCGGAGCAGGAATAATCCTCGTTGATGGATAGCTTTGGGTCACTAAATGCCCGAGATTTTGCCATTCTGAACCTTGCAAAGTATAAAAATCTTGTTGGGCTTCATAAAGCTGTTTTTTGGCTAAAAAATATTGTCTGCCCTTGCTTTCAGAAGAGAGTACAGGCTCCTCTGGCTTACGGGGAATACATTTTAAAAGATATTCTCCTTTTCCCTCAAGTTCTTCAATTTTTTCTTGATATTCTTGGCCATGAGAACAAAGATGAGTCAGTAAATTTTCTGTCTCTAAAAAAGATGTGCCAAAACGTAAGGGTAAAATAGTGGTTTGTTGAAATAATTCACAGATGACTCGATCATGACATAAAACCGATTGAATCAAGCGTTCATCATCATTTTGTAAAGTGTCTAAACAAACTTCGGGTTCAACTACGGCCGATATATCTTCACTGGTTATCAGTAACAATGGTTTAGCCATTCCAACGGGTAATTTTAGGCTTTCTATGGGGGTTTTCAAAAAAGCGTAAGTATATAGATTGTACAATTTCATAGGGTTTACCAAAAGAAAATTGACGATTTTTTACAAATTTTTATATTGGGGCGTTGATATGCTAGAATATTCTAAGTTATTCAGGGATTGTTATGACAACCACTCGTCCACCCAGACCAATTAGATCTAAAATTAGCACCATGCCTCGGAAACAATCTGAAGCAGATCACCAACTTGAGCTTTATAAGTTAATTACTGAAAAACAACGTATCCAAGAAAAATTAGAAATGATGGAGCGGCAGATTCAGCAATTAAAAAATCGTCTCACGTTTGTGACAGAGCAAATTGAGACTACAGAACAAAGTATTCAAAATTTGCGTACAGCTAACCCTCCTAGTGTAGCTAAAAAACCTGATTCCCCCAAAACTGTTGCTCACTCCTCTAATAATAATTCTAGTAATTTCCAAGCTTTTTACCTAGAATATTAAGGCTTAATCAAGGGCTAGTTCTAACCAAGCTTCAACGAGTTCTCCAGCTTGTCAAGGCCGCCCTTCCTAAGCACCTCTGCAATTTGTGATTTTGTTCATGGCCTATAGGGTGGGAAAGATTGCAAGTTTAGAGAGAAGATTCTGATTCGTTTTCTGCCGCCTCTTCTTCTAAGGCTTGGATTTTTAATAAAAGTTCTTCTTCTCGAATTTCAAACTCCTCCTCAGAAATGTTGCCCATATCGTAAGATAGTTGTAAGGATAATAACAATTTGTGCAAATTTTCGGCCTCATCGTATTCTATATCTGCACGCTCCTGAATTTTCTCCCCAATCCAGATCAGACCCCCAAGAGGACCGGTAACAGGAAGAAGTAAAAGATCGAGAAACATAACTAATACTCTCCTTAGATAAGTTGGGCAAAGGTATAGGGTGCAGTTAAATTATTATAGCGAATTCTTAGGCGATCACCAAACTGCTGATCGATCGCTTCAACGTTTTGGCTAAATTCCGGCTCTTGCTCCCAGGGAATTAAATAAGCTGCATTGTAGATCATGTCATCTGTCATCGGATCGCTTTCAATCACCTCTTGGGCTCGATGATTTAATTGGTCTCTAAAGACTTGAATAATGTCTTGTTTCCGTTGCAATACAGTGGCTTCAATGAGTTGACCTATATGGATAATTTCTTCCATATTTAAGTTTTTACCCATCATCGCATCCCGTTCTTGCTTTAACTTAGGATTAGACTCCAAAGCCGCTTGTAATTCCCACTGATTATCCCAAAAAATCTTAATGCTAACCTCTCGTTGTCCTGACAGTTTAGCAAATAATTCTTTCAGTTGGGTTTTATAGGGAGTAATTAGTTGTTCGGTGACGGATTCCCAGGTTTTGATAACTAAGCCAAACCGCAGGGGCAACAACGTTGTAAACCCTGCTTCCATGACAGTTTCTAATACTTTTTCATGGCAAATTAAATAGCGACGGGATGCCAAATACTTCTCTTTATGAGCAGCGGAGTAGAGAAAACTAAAACCATCAATCATCTCACTGTGAACTGGCTCATTATCAATCCCTTGCAAAACGAGTCCGTCAGGAATTGGTTCCGGAAATATGCCATATAAATAAAGACCCACTGTCATCAGTATTCTCCCAAATTAAACCGGCTGAGAAGTTAAAACCAAACGAAGCTTTAGATGAATTAGATCTAGTTGAGCTAAACCCAGATCAACATTTCCTTCCACAACAACTCCTGTATTGAGAAGTCTGTCCACTAATTCTAACACAGAAGGCTTAATACCCTCCTTTCCAGGATAATAACTCCCTGCTTCCGGTAAAAGAGTGCCAAACTCTCCTAGGTGGACATTTAACTCTTCTGGCTCAACCTCAAAAATTTCACACAAATGGAGAACTTGTTCTTGCAATTTTTGGATACTTTCTGCAGCTCTATCTAAATCAGACTCACTGAGAACCCCTTTTTCCATCCGGCGAATGATTTGGGCTTCGAGCAATTGGCGTACCAGTTCCACAACAGTTAACAGTAAAGGGGCTAAACCAGCTTGGCTATTACTTTCTGGAGGGGTCAGCAAGGCTTGATTATCAGAATCGTAAGGTGTGCAAGCAAGGGTCATGGTTGGAGTTGGTAAATGAGGAGTTCTTAAGGGTGAGTCTCTATTGGGAGGCTTGGCCAAGAAATTTTATCTGAGGGAAAAAACGATGTAACCAAGCAATGTCAACTTCCCGCTGCCCTGTGAAGATTCTAGTGACGAATTTACCCGACAGGAGGAATGTGCTTGATTATTTTAACTGGTATCATGGCCCTCGATTGCCCCCGATTAGGGTAGGGATTTTAAGGCTTAAAGTTTAGCTGCTAGGGTTTCTGTTAATAAGGCTTGGGATTGGCTATAGAGATAGGAGTTGCTTTCCCAGCCATTAATTGCCATCTCCCTTGCTCTATCAACAGAGGCAATCGTTAACTGCTGTAAACTTCTTGACCGTTTGAGGATTCAATTGAGGAATTTCAATATATATGAGGAATGTGATTGATCGTTGGGACTGCCATCACGTCTCTCCACTACACTCCATTTGGTTAAGGATTTTAAGGTTTGAAGTCGGCGTGAAAGTTCCAGGTTTTCTGCGAATAAAGCTTGGCATTGGCTAGGGAGGTAGGGATAACCCTGCAAGCTGTTAATCGCCGTTTCCCTGGCTTTATCAAGGGGGGCAATCGTCTCGTGTAAACTTCCTAACCTTTGAGGATTCAAGTGAGGAATTTCACGCATTTGAGGGATGTGCTTCATTGTTCGGACTGGTATCATGGCTCTCTATTGCAGTCAATTGGCTTAAGGATTTTAGGGTTTCAAGCTCAGTTTCCAGGGTTTGGAGTCGGAGCGAAAGTTCCCGATTTTCTGCTAGTAAAGCTTGGGATTGGCTATGGAGGTAGGGATCACCTTCCCACCAGTTTATTCCCATCTCCCTGGCTTTATCAACAGAGGCAATTAACAAACGAATGCGGATATTTATAAGTTCAGTGGAGGCGATCGAAACGGAAATATCGCCGGCAATCACAATTCCTTTATCTAAAACTCGTTCGAGTATATCCGCTAAACTCGAACCTTGAGTTGCTGTTTTTAGGGAGTTGCTTGACTGGTTTTTGAGCGAGCCAGCAAAAGTGGAAGAAGTCACGGTTGGTTTCACTCAATAAGAGTATAAAGTTAGTCTTTTCGCTGGGGCAAGTTGCCTCGCAGTAAAGATTGAATGGCTTTTAACGATTGATTTCCTGTCGAAGGCTCAGGAGTTGACGCTTGGGCATCGGAAGGCTCCGTTTCCTCTATAAAGGATAAGGATTCTAACGGATTGTCCTCGAGGATTTCCCATAAAATCGCTCTTGATTTATCAACAGATAAATTGGTGCGGGACAAGAGAACATCGGCGCAGATATCACGGAAGTCCGAGTCAGCGGAGTTCGCCGCAATATCGTGAGAGGCGCAGACTTTAGCAATCATTAAACAAGAGCGCAAACCCGACGTTTTTTCAGTCGCAGTTTTCACACGAAAGGTTTTGACAAGGTTGACAATAAATAAAGCATCTTCTCGACCAATTCCCGTTTTTTGAGCAAGAATTTCTGTCTGAGTTAGTTGGTCTGGTTCAGGCATATTGATAGTTACCAACCGATCCATTAAAGCATCTTGGGTGGCATGAACCCCACAGTATTCTTCTGGGTTGGAGGTGAAAATTGCCCGAAACTGAGAATTGACTTGTAGGTAATCGGGTTGATGGCTAGTGGGCGGCAGGGTGAGAATTTTTTCTTCCAAGGCAGAGAGTAAAACGTTGTTGACCTCAGGCCGAGAACGATTGAACTCATCATAAACTAGGGTAAACCCCTCTCGACAGGCCATTGTTAACCGAGAATCCACCCAATTGTGTTTTAGCTCGTCTTCAACTTTGAGAACGCTGTGGATATAGTTATCCATCAGTTTTTTATGGGTGTAGCCAGACTGGCTACCAATTAAATCGGAACTGGTAAAGTCATCATCGCCAAAGATTAGCATCACAGGTCTGGCTAAACAATTGGCCAGGTGCATTGCCAAGGTGGTTTTTCCCGTTCCTGCCGGACCACATAGATGGATGGAAAAACCAGCGTTTAGATAACGTAAGGCGCGAGTGGCAACTTGATCAATCGAAGGCGTAACAACAAATTGACCGGGGCGAAGGCAGAGGACGGATCTTCTTGTTTGAGTTTCAGTAAATGTCATAGTTGAAGTCTAGTAAATACCATTGATAATCCCCGCCTTGAGCGGACGGGTATTCTTGAGCTAACAATTGCCCGTTCAAATCTACCCTTAATAACCGATTAGGCAAAATCGTCTTCGGCTTTTAAGGCTTACCTCATAATATATAATATCCCAAAAGATCAGGAAGTGTCATCAATTAGCTCTAGAACCTTGGTTCTGAAGGTATTTTTAGGATATTCATTAGCCAAGGGGCTAAGGGTCTAAAATTCTTGTATAGATTACTTTTCAAGACTTAAACAATGAAAAGCCCAGATGCAGTCCTTTTCCCTTACCTCCTTTGTCAATAAAAAACTACTAATCACGACATTAACTATAGACTGAGTGAAGCTTTATCATACTTTTTAATTTACCAGAGACCTAGAGCGGACTAAATAGGAACCCAACACTACTAGGTTGAGTCTAGAAACTTACAAAAGCAGGATCAGCACGGTAGGTTGAAAACCAAAGGCTTATTGTTTTATTTTCAGATAGTCCTCTAGTTTAGCCAGGAAAAGGGACTAGAGGGTTTTCACTCTAGCCCTAGGCTTAAGTGGGTTGGAATTAACCTAGAGATTTATTTGCCAAAAACGTAGATAGACAAATCTTGACGAAATTGACGCAATTCGTCTTTTAGCTGTTTCGCTTCAGCTAAACGTCGTTCTTGAAATTGACTTAAATCATCCTTCACCTGTTTGGCTCTATCTAGATGAAGTTTGCGTAAGTCGTCCTCTAGCTGCTTCGCTGCCGCTAAACGCTGTTCTTGGAATTGACTTAAATCCTCTTTCAGCTGTTTAGCTCGATCTAGATGCTGTTGACGTAAGTCGTTCTCCAGCTCTTTCGCTGCTGCTAAACGCTGTTCTTGGAATTGACTTAAATCCTCTTTCAGCTGTTTGGCTCGATCCAGACGCTGTTGACGTAAGTCGTTGTCTAGCTGTTTCGCTGCCGCTAAACAGCAATTCTCATTTTGAAATAAATAGAGCATTAACCCCGATTTTGGCATGGGCATATAGTACAAAGTAACTATTTTTGAGGAGAGGCGATCACCCAAAAAAACAGTTGGCTGGACAAATTAAGTAT
>NZ_JADEVX010000084.1:0-18579 GCF_015207925.1 Microcystis sp. LEGE 00066
ACCCCACACCCCACACCCCAGACATACCTATAGAGATGGCACTGTCAGCATTAATTATTCTCGATCGAGCCACAAGTATTAAAATTTAGGAGACACTAGAATACACTGACAGTCAACGTGGCTAAAAACACGCTATTTTATTAACCTATACTAACCGCGCTTTAGGAGTCAGCAGTTTTCATGGATTCCGTGATAACCCTCCAATGTCAAAACCTAACCTGTCTATCCCCGAACGCTCTCACTAATAGATTCTGTGAAAAATGCGGTACTCCTTTAGTTAAGCGCTATTTATGGATGATGGGTGATTGGGTGAGAAGCTATTATCGTGTTGGCGAGCTAATTGATAATCGTTATTTGGTCAAACAACCACAAATTGTTCTTGATACTAAACCCGCTCAAGCACCCCAAGCGCCAGAAGAACCTCCTAGCTGGCTCTCCCTCTACCTAAAATTGTTACCATTTCATCTCCATATTCCCCAAGTCTATGGCTATATTCCCAGTCCCGACGAACGCTTAGAAATGGACATCTGGCTGTTAGAATACGGCACTATTCCCCTCGATGAAACCGGAGAATTAATTTATCCACAACTATTGCCCACTCTGGACGAGGTTTGGTCGCAAGCTTCCGATTTAAGACAAATTCACTGGTTATGGCAAATGGCCAAACTCTGGCATCCCCTCCAGAAAAAAGCTGTGGTTTCTAGTCTGCTTAACCCTTTTCTGACGAGAGTGAATAATCAGCTGCTGCAATTGCTAGAATTAAGCAAAGACGAGGCTGCCGCTCCCAATTTACGAGATTTAGGGGCCTTCTGGTCCAGTCTGATCCCGACGGCAGCCGCTAATATTCAAGATTTTCTCGCATCCCTAACCCAAGAACTAGAATCCGGTGATCTCGATCGCCCAGAATCCCTGATCGCTATTCTCGATTATGCCCTACAGCACTACGGTGCAGGTCAAGAGCGCAGCTATGAGATTTTCACCTGCACCGATACCGGTCCGATGCGGGAACACAACGAGGATGCCTGTTATCCCCCAGCTAATCAGGCCATAACCCTGTCTAATGGTCAAAATCCCCTGGCAATTGTCTGTGATGGCATCGGCGGTCAGGAAGGGGGCGAAATCGCTGCTCAATTGGCGATCGAAACCCTGCCTAGGGAAATTAATCCCAGTCCCACCACTGATATGGAAGTCTATCCCGATAGTTACAGTCTTGTCCTCGAACAGGCGATTCGTGTCACCAATGATCTGATCAGTCAACGCAACGATCAGGAGTCAAGACAAGACCGCCGGCGCATGGGTACGACTCTAGTTATGGCCTTTGGCCATGCTCAGAAAATGTACGCAGCCCATGTGGGGGATTCCCGTATCTATTGGATTACCCCCCAGGGTTGTCATCAAGTGACGGTAGATGATGATCTCGCTTCTAGGGAAGTGAAATTAGGCTATCTCCTCTATCGTGATGCCATACAGTATCCCAACGCCGGGGCTTTGGTGCAAGCTTTGGGCATGAGTAGCGCCACTAATCTCCATCCCACTGTTCAGAGGTTGATTGTTGATCAAGATTGTGTTTTTCTCCTCTGTTCCGATGGTTTAAGTGATTATGATCGGGTAGAACAATACTGGGACAGTGAAATTGTGCCTCTTTTGCGAGGAGAGAAAAATGTAACCGCCGTGGGGGAAAGTTTATCACAACTAGCTAACCAGAAAAACGGTCACGATAACTCCACCATCGCCCTAGTTTATTGTCGGGTAGTTCCTGCGGCTGAAACTGTCAGGCCTTTAGTTTATGCTGAGGCCAAAGAACGAATTATTCCCCATCTTAATGACCAAGATTTTGATCACAACGGGGACACCGACCCCGGAGAAGAAGTGGTGACGGCAATACCCACTCCCTCCCCTGCATCTTCTTCGGTTTCTAGTCGTACTTTTCCCCCCCCATCCACTACCGTTTCACCCCTAGTCGTGGCAGCGATCGCTGTTGGTATCCTCGGTTTGCTGGCTGCGATCGCTTGGCAATTCTTGGGTCGTCATCCCGCTCCCAATCCATCGATTTCTCCCGCACCCGTCACCGGTCCGAGTCCCACGACCGGGACGACACCTCCCGCACCTGTCACCGATACCAATCCAGGGATGACACCTCCCGCACCTGTCACCGGTCCGAGTCCCACGACCGGGACGACACCTCCCGCACCCGTCACCAGTCCGAGTCCCCCCAATGCTTCCCCTAACTAGGGTTTGCGGCAAAAAGTTGTTCGTGGGAACAGGGTGTGGGGTTTTACCTGAAGATTAATCGGCTTGTCGGGGGTTGCCAGAGCGAGTTAAGATAAAATGCCTGATTAACTGCTGAGTCTATCCTATGGTTGATGCTGCGACGTTCCCCTCCGACACCTCCGCGATCATTGATGCCTTTGAAACGCCTCTAGAGTTTAACTTTCAACTGCCGGATCCCGAAGATGAAACTATCCAAGATCATGATTTTCAGCAGCAACTGGATTCTTTTTGGAAAGTCTGCGATCGCTTTGATTTGCAAACGGAAATCTGGCGGGGGCGAATTTTGCGAGCTATTCGCGACCGGGAGAAGCAAGGCGGTGATAGTCGCGGTACGGGCTTTTTAAACTGGTTAAAACAGCGAGAAATCACTAAAAGTCAAGCTTATGCTCTGATTCAATTGGCTAATAGTGCCGATACTCTCCTAGCAGAAGGACAACTGGATCCCGATAGTATCAATAATTTTAGTAAACGCGCCTTCGTAGAAACGGCCAAATCCGCCCCCGAAATTCAAAAATTAGTCAGTGATGCGGCCCGACAAGGGGAGAGAATTACTCGTCGGGAGGTGAAACAATTGGCCGATGAATGGACGGCGATGAGTTCAGACTTACTACCCGATGAAGTGAAGGAAAAAGCCAGCGATGGCAGTTTACCAGCGCGTCATCTCGCCCCCTTAGTGAAAGAATTAGAAAAGTTACCCGATACTCATATCGACACTCTCCGTCAAGAAATCGCCGCTAATCCCGATGTGGACACGGTAAAATTAATTACCTCGGAAGCACGCAGTTTAGCTAAATATCTCGACGCGGCGGCCCAAGTACAAACTCTCCGACGGGGTAATTTAGATATCGAAATGGCTCTAGAAGAAGCTTTGCGCGTCGATTGTCTAAATACGGCGGCGGATCTGGTTAAACAAGCCACACAATTAGAGCAAGCCGTAGCTAAACTTTATACTACTTGGAAACGTTTAGGTAGTTTGTCCGATCGCCTCTATGTGGATACAGGAGCAAGTAATCCCCATCTGCGATCGATGTTAACCTGTTTAGAAAGTTTAACCAGTGAAGTGATCGAAGTAGAACTGGATGAGGGTGGGCAAAAAACGGTACGTTTACGCATTATCAGCGATGGAGGAAGTTAAATGCTTTTTTGGTGGTTGGGTGTTGGGGTGTTAGGGTGTTAGGGTGTTAGGGTTTTAGGGTTTTAGCTGAAATTCCCCACTTCCCCACTTCCCCACCTCCCCATTTCCTAACACCTAACGGCTTGCTGCTATAATTTCTGAATATCGTCAACTTTTATGAAAACTTATTAACAGATACTTGACTTTATGCTAAAAATCAAGGAAAAAAAACCAATAATTAGCATCGGTTCCATAACTGCGGCGATCTTGCTCAGTTTAACCCTAATTCCTGCCGCTATAGCCAAGGATGTCCTTCTGAGAGTGGGCATTGTCCAACGTTTTGGCGATGAAGCCAAGGAAAAATTAACCCTGAGCAGTACCAGTGGTGATAATCTCACCCTGCGCGTGGTAGGAGAAGATGGCCAATCCCAAACCCTGCAAACCAATCGCCTACAATTAGAAGTTATTCCCCGGCCCCTCGCTTCTCCCATCCTCCAAGAAAAAGTCATTTTAAGCGACCACGCCACCTTTGAAACCGCCGAAAATAGTGCCAAAAACTGGGCAAAAATGGGCATTAAAGTGGAAATCACCCAACCCGGACGCTGGCAGGTTTGGGCAAAGCGAGAAGTTTATGAAAATCCCCTAGTGCGACATTGGTTGCTGACCAGTTTGCAAGCCAAAGGCTACAATCAACCCTATATTAATAGTGTTTTACTCAAAGAAAAGCCGCAAGTTTCTTTCCAAATCAACGGGGTGCGCTATTTTCCCAAAGAATTGGAAATCGAGAGCCAAAAAAACCTGATTCAAGTCACCCATAGCCCCGATCAAGTACGTTTGTACGGGGGAACCATGCGCCTACAGCCCAACGCCTACGGCACTTTTACCCTAGTTAATAACGTTCCCCTCGAAACCTACCTGCGCGGGGTTGTACCCCACGAAATCGGTCATGATGCCCCAGAAAGTGCCACCCAAGCGCAAACTATTATCGCCCGCACCTACGCCCTCCGCAATCTCCGCCGTTTTCAAGCCGATAATTACGAACTCTGTGCCGATACCCATTGTCAAGTTTATTATGGATTGACGGGAACTAATCCCCGGGCTGATCAAGCGATCGCAGCTACCCAAGGACTGGTTTTAACTTACCAAAATGAGTTAGTGGATGCCCTTTATTCCTCCACCACCGGCGGGGTAACTGCCCTCTTTAGTGATGTGTGGGATGGGGAAGAAAGACCTTATCTCCGGGCAGTGGTGGACTCCCCTAATCGAGTCTGGGATCTGTCGAAACAATCTCTCGCTAATGAGACAACTTTTCGCCAGTTTATTAATCTTAAAGATGGTTTTAATGAGACGGGACGACGGGTTTTTCGTTGGCAAAAACAAGCTTCTTTAGCCGATTTGAGTCAAGACCTAGAAACCTATCTAACACGGCGAAAACATCCCCTGTCCGACTTCCAGAAAATCCAATGGATGGAAGTGACTAAGCGCTCTCCTTCTGGTCGGATTCTGACTATGACCATTCAAACCGATAAGGGGATTTTAGAACTGCATAAAAATGAGGTGCGTAGCGCTTTTGGACCGCCTCGCAGTACCCTATTCTACATCGATCCCATCTACGATACCAATCGACAGATCCAGGGTTATAACTTTATTGGTGGCGGTTTCGGCCACGGGGTAGGATTAAGTCAATTTGGTTCCTATAATTTAGCTCGTTTGGGTTGGTCTCCTGAACAAATTCTCGCTTTCTATTATCCCGGCACCACCATCCAACCTCTCAATAATTCGATTGTCTTTTGGCGAGGAAATTAATCAGTTATCAGTTATCAGTTATCAGTTATCAGTTATCAGTTATCAGTTATCAGTTATCAGTTATCAGTTATCAGGGAACAGGGAACAGGGAACAGGGAACAGGGAACAGGGATATCAGGAGAAAAAAGCGTTCGACAAAAGCTCACGCCGAAGTCTGACGGCTAACGGCTAAAAAATCGCCTTCATCTATTTGACTAAATTCTACATCGGTAAACGCTGAATATCTCGGTTAGAACCAATCACCACCATGGCTAAATCCTTGTATAATCTTTCTTGGGGATTGGGGTTAATCTTGAATTTTTCCGCATTACCGACAGCGACAATATTTAAGCCATAACGATTACGAATTTCTAACTCTGCTAGGGTTTTACCGTGAAAAGCTTCCGGGACTTTTAACTCGACAATACTATGTTCGGGATCGAGATCAAATCGTTCTAAAATTGATGGTCTAGTTAAACGGTGCGCTAACTCACAACCGGCATCGTATTCGGGAAAAACTACTAAATCTGCGCCAACTTTTTTGAGTAATTTTCCATGGATTTCTGTGGAGGCTTTAGCGGCGACAAAATTAACTCCTGCTTCCTTACAATTGAGAGTAGTAATGATACTTTCTTCCACGTATTTACCAATAGCGACAATCACCGTATCGGTTTCAAAAATTCCCGCTTCTCGCAGAGCGTTAGGTTTGGTAGAATCAAGCTCGATCGCATTATCTACTATCCGATCAGATAACGCTTGTGCTACTAATCCTTCATCAATATCTGTCGCTACCACTTGATAACCTTGTTTGCGTAGGGTTTCACAAACGGCTCGCCCAAATCTGCCTAATCCGATAACGGCAAATTGACGATTTTGGGGACGCATACCACTAAAAAATTTAATTGATTGCATAATTTTAAGTGAAGCTGTTACGCATTTAAAATGCTAGTATCAATGAGTGAGGAGACAGGAGAAACTGATAACTGATAACTGATAACTGATAACTGATAACTGATAACTGATAACTGATAACTGATAACTGATAACTGATAACTGATAACTGATAACTGGTAACTGGTAACTGATAACTGGTAACTGATATTAATTATCCCACTAAAAGGTTTTCTTCGGGGTAATTAATAGCTGTTGGTTTCGGATCGCCTATAATAGCCGCTATTAAAAGTATAACTCCTACCCTTCCCAAATACATCATAAAAACGATAATTAACTTAGAAATCGGTGATAAAGCGGCGGTTATCCCCATAGATAAACCAACGGTAGCAAACGCAGAAACTACCTCGAAAAACAGTTGAATCATTTTAAAATCTGTCTCCACAAATGAGATAGCTAGGGTGGAGATAATAATCGCTATAACCGAACCAAAAACCACCGCCATTGACTTTAAAATTAACGGCATAGGAATGCGTCTTTGATAGAGAGTCACTTCTTCATGTCCCCGTAAAACCGAGCGGGTACAGTTGTATAAAATCCTAAAAGTTGTGGTCTTAATACCTCCCCCTGTACCGCTAGGACTGGCTCCTATAAACATCAAAGCCATGGTGATTAATAAACCTTCTACGGAAATTTTACCAATATCAATGGTATTAAATCCTGCTGTTCTCGATGTTACCGATTGGAACCAAGCAGCCAGCAATTTATCTTTAAGTGATAAATTAGCCAAAGTGTCACCATTTCCCTGTTCAGTAAGTAAAAAAGCTAATGTTCCTATCACTAATAAAAATATGGTTGTGCTGATAGCAACTTTGTAGTTAAGGGAAAAAACAAAGCCTTTTCGTTTATATTGAAAGCGGTAAATAAACCATGTGTAAAACTCGATAATTACCTGATAACCGATACCTCCAAAAATAATTAATCCTGTGATAGCTAAGTTAATAATAATTGAAGAATGATAGGAGATTAAGTTATCCTTAAACAAGCCAAAACCCGCATTATTCCAAGCACTAATACTATGAAATAAAGATAACCACACTGCATATCTAAAATCATACTTTTGGGCGAAGACAGTTAACATAACAAAAGTTGCTGTTAACTCAAAAACTAAAGTAGTAGCAATCACTGATTTCATTAAACTTTGACTACCTTGTAGGAAAGGTCGATCGAAGGATTCTTGAATTGCTAACTTCTGTCTCAGATCAAATTTTCGCCCAATTAATAACATTAAAAAAGTGGTAGTGGTCATATATCCCAGTCCACCCACTTGAATTAATAAAGCGATAAATAATTGACCCCAAAAAGAAAAATAAGTACCCGTATCTACCACTGCTAAACCCGTGACACAGACAGCAGAAGTGGAGGTAAAGAGGGCAACAATTGGATCATTCCAAGTGCCGCTAGTGGTAGAAACAGGCAACATTAACAGGGAAGTTCCCGCTAAAATTACCGCCATAAATCCCAAGCAAATTGTCCGGGCAATCGTCATATAAATTCCTTAGTGAAAGTAGCTAAGATAAGAATATTTTTGAGCTAACACTTCTTGATAAACTAACTGTAAGCGATCAATATTTTTGCTAAGAGTGTAAGAGTCTAAAACTCTTTGACGGGCTTTTTGTCCTAAAATTGTGGTTAATTCGGGATGATCTCGTAATACAGGCAAGAGAGTTTTTAATTGGGTAATTAGTCCTTTAGTATCTAGAACTATTCCCGCACCTTTTAACACTTCCCCATCGGCCCCCACATCCGTAGCCAGACAAGCAACACCGCAGGCCATCGCTTCCAAAAGGGAAATCGATAAACCCTCCACTAATGAGGGTAAAATAAAGCCGTCAACCCCGCGCAAAATTTCAATTCGTTTATTTTCATCGCCGATAAAACCTAACCAGATAATACCATCTTCTTCTCCATAAAAAGGTTTAAGGGAAGGAGTTAACGGACCATCGCCAACAATGAGCAGTTTGCATCTACCCCCTAAATTGGTTTTTTTCCAGGCTTTCAATAAAGATTCTACATTTTTCTCCGGCATGATCCGACCGAGATAAATAAATAAACAATCGGCATTATATTGAGCTTTAATATTCGATAGTCCTGGACAATACTTATTAATATCAACCCCATTGGGAATAATTGCTAATTTTTCTTCGGGAACTCCCAATTTAACTAAAAAATCCCGTTGAGAGGTGGAAAAAATAATTACCTTATCGTAATTAGCTAAAAAAGGGGCGTGTAGTTGGTAGGTTAATAATTGGGTACTGGAGATGAGATTGCGAATTTTACTATCAAAAGCCGGGTGAAAAGTCGCCACCAGAGGCAAATCTAAAGACTCACAAATTTCTGGTAGTAGAAAATCAAGGGGAGACAGGGGTAAGGACGCATGAACTAGATCGGGTTTCAGTTCCCTGAGTTTATCCTGTAGAACCCGACTCGATTTCAGGGTGGGAATAGTATAGACTTGGGAACTATAGAGACGTGGCAGGGTGATTTCGTCGTAAAAGTCGGGCCAATCGCTTACGGTGGGTTTTTCGGAAGAAAAATGTAGAAAACTGACTTGATAATCTCGATCGAGCAGGGAATTAGTCACTTCTCGCCCATAGGTAACGTTACCGCAAAAAGGAGATTTTTTTCCTAACCAAGCAATGTGCATTCAGATTCTCTTAAGAAAAAGTTAATTTAGCCAAGTATCAGCTTACTAAATTAGTCGTAAAATTAAAAGCTAATAGAGTACCTAAGCAAAATTAATTACCCATCTAAGTCCTCAGCTAAAAATTGCCTTTTGCAAGAGTGCCTATTTGATAGTTAAAATTCTCGGCTTTTTACTGATTGGCCGAGGACTTGCGACGACGACAGCGTTCTGAACAGTATTTGACCTCATGCCAACAGTTTTGCCACTTTTTGCGCCAAGTAAAGGATAAACCGCAAACGGGACAAATTTTACTGGGAAGATCGGACTTCGAGGGCTGACGTGCCATGATTAAAATTAAAAAGTCAAAAACTGCGCCTTATCTATGAGTGTAGATGAAAATAATCCGAGTTCCCCACTCGATCGCCTGAGAATTATTTTAGTTGAACCTGCTGGAGCCCTAAATGTGGGTTCCACTGCCAGAATTATGCGGAATATGGGCTTAAGTCGCTTAATTATCGTCAATCCCGCCTGTGATATCCTTGCAGAAGAAGCGCGACGCATGGCAGTACACGGGATTGAAGTCCTAGAAAACTGTTCACAGGTAGCTACCCTTGGGGAAGCTTTGCAGGGTTGTCATCGCATCATTGCCACCACCTCGAAACCCCGTCACCTGAATACTCCCCTCGAAACACCCCGGACCGCCTTACCCTGGTTACTCACCCCTAACCTGGAATCGGCCTTAATTTTCGGGCCAGAAGACCGGGGTTTAAGTAACAGCGAACTGAACCACGCCCAGCGTTTTGTCGGTATTCCCGCTAATCCTCAATATTCCTCCCTTAATCTGGCCCAAGCGGTGGCGGTTTGCTCCTACGAACTGTACCAAATGGCGACGGAAAATAGGCTCGAACCCCCGTTAGAAATGCTCCCTAATGCCACTTTTGAGGCTCTAGAAGGCTATTATCAGCACTTAGAGAGCTTTTTGCTCAAAATTGGCTATCTTTACCCCCACACCGCCGCCGCTAGGATGGAGAAATTCCGGCAATTTTATCATCGGGCCCGGCCCACGGTGGAGGAATTAGCCCTGCTGCGGGGTATTATCGGTCATATTGAAAGTATCGGGCAACTTTTTCTCGGTCTTGATAGTCTCAAGGGCAAGAAAAAAAATTCTCCTAGCGATCGATAATAAATCTGGATACCCTTGAGGAAAACCGTGACTCGTCAAGTAACTCGTCGTCCTAGTAAAGTCCAATCCGGTCCTGAGTCCCCTGGTGCCATGGACTCAAACAATAACAAAAGGCCTGTACCCGTTAAAAGGGCAAAAAAACAACGTAAACCTAACCTAATCGCTTCTTTTCTCCTTCAGGTTCTTCGCTTCTCTATCCTTGGTGTCGGTTTAGGTGCGATCGCTGGTACGGTTTTAACGGTGGTGGATCCGAGCAAATTACCCCTACACCCAAAACCCACCGCTACTAATTCCCTGACTCCCAAACTCGTCACCCCAAAACCGACCACCTTAGTCTTAAACGAAAATCTCAGCAGTCTTAACCAGAAATTACAGGCTTTAACGGTCAAATATCCGAAATTACAGGCGGGAGCATTATTTATTGACCTCGATAACGGTGCTTACGCTAATTTTCGCGGAGATACTATTTTTGCCGCCGCTAGTACGATTAAAATCCCGATTCTGGTGGCCTTTTTTGAGGATGTGGACGCGGGGAAAATTCGTCTCGATGAAACCCTTGTGGCCACTAAGGATGTCCTGGCCAGTGGATCCGGGGATATGCAGTATCTAGGATTGAATAAAACCTATACTGCCCTAGAAACCGCCACTAAAATGAACGTAATTAGCGATAATACCGCTACTAATATGTTAATTAAGCGGATGGGCGGCAAAAAGGCTCTTAATCAGCGTTTTCAAGCTTGGGGTTTGACCAGTACGGTAATTAATAACCCTTTACCAGACTTGGAAGGAACCAATACCACAAGTCCGAGAGATTTGGTGACAATCTTAGGAAAAGTTAATCAAGGGGAATTACTCAGTTTACGTTCCCGCGATCGTCTATTAAATATTATGCAGGAAACGCGCACTCGCACCCTGCTGCCCCAAGGTATCGAGAAATCCGCCGATATTGCCCATAAAACCGGTGATATTGGCTCGATGTTAGCGGATGCGGGGATTATTGATATGCCCAACGGGAAACGCTATCTAGGAGCAGTGATGGTCAAACGTCCCCACAATGATAGTAACGCTAGGACTCTGATTCAACAAATATCGCGCACGGCCTACCAACACTTTAAATGGTATCAAACTCAACCCGCAGTCAAACCGCAACCAGTCGCCCAGTCTTCTCCCTCTCCTAGTCCAGTCGTTAGTCCTAGTCCGGGTAATTAGCCCCTAGGTTAAATTATTGGCTAAAAGACGGGCCAATTGTTCGGCATTTGCTCGGGGGGAAAGACGAGGGAGGATTTTTTCCCCCGTGGCCAGTTTTTGACAGAGGACGGGGATTTCGTACTGATAAGCGTTAAACCAATCCTCTCGACTGGTAATGTCCCTAATTTCTAACTGCCACTCCGGTTGACGGATTTTTTCTAGTTTTTCTAGCAACCCTTCGCAAAGATGACAGTCCGGTTTACTGTATAGAATTAGTTCTATGGTAGTCATAAATATTTAAGTAGGTAGGTGTTAAAAGTTGTCAGATCCCCCCACCTATCGGCACCCCCCTTATTAAGGGGGGCAGGGGGGATCAGAGGCAAAATCTATCTTCAATTTAATTATAACTACTTACTTATGTTCATTACCTCCACGATTAGTCTCTCATCAACAATTCTACAAACTCCCACACCCACACCGACTTTAAATAATAATTTAGTTAATTCAGGTTCTCAAAATCTAGTCTATATCGGTGTGTTTCTTCTGGCAATTACCCTAGTCATGGTTATTGGTATTATCAATCAAAAAATTGAATACGCTCTCATTTTTGCCGCCACTCTCACTGCTATTTTAGTTGCTTTCTTCTGGTTTTTATAAGTCCTTCAACCAAGGGGATTGAGGTCATGATATTCTGACTTCCCCAACCGACTCCTAACACCCTATACACAAGCAAAACGATCGGACTTATAATATAATTGTATTGATTGTGGCTTGTTGCTAGAATCACCCCAAATTGACTCAATGGGTTTATAAACGATGACAACCCTAGATATTGCTACCGATATTGTCTGTCCTCCCACCGATTTATGGAGTGATGAACCACCCGTGGAAAGTGATCTGCATTTACAACAAATTATTTTATTATTATCTTGTCTTGATTGGCTCTGGCAAGATAGAAACGATTACTATGCCTCGGGCAATTTGACTATTTATTATAACGAAAGACAACTAAAACAGCGAGATTTTTGTGGACCAGATTTTTTCGTGGTTTTAGATACAGAGAAACGTCCCCGGAAAAGTTGGGTTGTCTGGGGAGAAGGGGGTAAATATCCCAATCTAATCATCGAAATTCTCTCCGATTCCACCGCTAATGTGGACAGAAAAGCCAAAAAGGAACTATATCAGCATACTTTCCGGACTCCTGAATATTTTTGGTTTGATCCCAATACCTTAGAATGGCAAGGATTCACTTTAATCGAGGGACAATATCAACCGATTACCCCCAATGAAAACGGTTATTTATGGAGTAAGCAACTGGGATTATATTTAGGGATTTTTGCCAATAAATTGCGCTATTTCACCGAATCAGGTGAATTGGTTCCCACCCCTCAAGAGTCGGCCCGACAGGAAAGATTAGCCAAAGAACAGGAAAGATTAGCTAAAGAACAGGAAAGATTAGCCAAAGAAAGAGAACAACAACGGGCGGAAAAATTAGCCCAAAAGCTGCGAGAATTGGGCATTAATCCCGATGAAATTGCTTAAATATCCGATTGGGGGTGTTAGGGTGGAAACCATGGCGCAATTTTTCCTTAATTGCTAGGCATTAAAACGAGTAATCCGAGACTCTTATTCTAGCCTAGAAATCATGGCAAAATCTCCACACTGATGTTATAATAATGACCAAGGGCAACAATCTTCAAATATAATTAATGCCATGGTGCAAAAAATAGCTTTTTTTAATCATAAAGGTGGAGTGAGCAAAACTACAACCACTTTTAATCTTGGTTGGATGCTTGCTGAGAAGGGTAAAAGAGTAATTATTGTCGATACCGATCCCCAATGTAACTTAACTGGTATGGCTTTGACTAATGAAAGTGAAGATAGGGAGGAAAGACTACAAGCCATCTACAATACTTACTCTAATATTAAAACAGCTTTAGCACCTGCTTTTGAGTCTCAACCGAGATTAATTGAAGCTGTGGACTGTATTCCTATTGATGGTCGTGATCGTTTATTTCTATTGCCCGGTCATGTGGGATTAGCTGAATATGAAGTTATCCTAGGTATTGCTCAAGAACTTAGTGGGTCAATTCAGGCTTTAAAAAATCTCCCCGGTGCGATTACATATTTATTAGACAAAACTGCCGAAAGATTTGAAGCTGACTATATTTTAATCGATACGAGTCCCAGTTTGGGGTCAATCAATCAAAATATACTGATGACCAGCAACTTTTTTATTGTGCCAACCACAGCGGATTTTTTCTCGGTTATGGCTATCGATTCTTTAACTAAAATCTTGCCTAAGTGGCACCAATGGGCTAAGGCAGCTAGTGCTTTACCAATTCTCAAAACAGCCAACTATCCCTTTCCCGAAGTTGACCTACATTTTTTGGGAACTATTGTTCAGAAATATCGAATCATAGGTGGCCAAGAAACAAAAGCTTTTCAAAACTGGATTAACACAATCGAGGAAAATATCGGCAATAAAATGATTCCAGCTTTAGAAAGAACTGGCATGATGCTACCGAAATTTATCTACGATCAGAATGGTGTACCAGACTACTGTACTTTAGTAAAAATTCCTAATTTTTATAGTCTTATTGCCTTATCTCAAGAGCATCAAACGCCCGTTTTTGCGCTAACTGCTGAACAATTAGGATGGCAAGGTACAGTGTTAGATAAAGCCCAAGAAAAACAACAAAAATTTAAAGATATTTTTTCTGACTTAGCAGACAAAGTTATCGGTCTTACCTCCGAGATTTATGCAGTTAGCAATTGAACAATTTCGCCTTAGCATTGCCCGCGTTCGTGACTTGATCGCTATCCACAATTCCCTCAAATCTCAGACTACTTCGGCCCTAGATGTATCGGATATCCTCAGAGCCGCTTTAGTCCTGACTGTGAGCGCTTTAGATTATTATATTCACGAAGTGGTTACTCTAGGAATGCTAGAAATTTATCGAGGCCAACGTTCAGAACCTTCTCCCACTCCTAACAGTTCTCAATCTGCCTTTTCTCGTTTTCAAGTCTCCTTGGATGGCGCACGACAAGAACGATTGATAGCTATTAGTATTGGCTCTTGGTTAGAGAACGAAATTCAACAAAACTACGGTTCTTTTTTTGGTCAAGAATCTCGCTCAATTTCCGAGGTACTACCAATGATTGAAAATCTCCTCACCAACAAACTTAATAGTAATTATTGGCTAGAGACTGAAATTAGAGAAAACCTCAGATATAAAAGCTTTCAACAACCGGACAAGATAGCGGAGGCCATTAGATTAATTTCAGCCAAGAAATTGTGGGAAGAAGTGGCCAGCAAACTAAATAAACCAGCCAAAGATATTAAAAGCCAACTTAGCATAATTGTTGATCGAAGGAACAAAATCGCCCACGAAGCTGATATAGACCCGAGTTATGGCATTGGCAGTCGCTGGAATATCGATGAAAATCTCGTTAATGATGCCGTTACCTTTATAGAACAGCTTGTTGAAAATATCCATCAGGTACTTGAGGACATCCACTAGCCGAGAATTTCCCCGGCAGTCCAGCCATAAATACTTATGATTTCTCAGGGAACTATAACAATTATTAAATAATGTGTAGTTTTGTATACTGATGTCAAGAACTTAGCTACAATATCAAGTGGCGTAAGATATATAGAGATTAGCTAGTGAGTCGGCATCAAGACAGTCAAACTGACCGGAAACGAGAAGAAACACAGTTCACTCCTTACAGTGCAGAAGCGATCGCTCAACAATACCGTTACAAACCTTGGCAATTGTTCGGTCGCGCTTTCCTGATTACTTGGTCTTTAGGATTATTTCTCCTCAGTCTCCTCTGGGACAAATGGACAAAGCAAGAAGAAGCCAATAAATACAGGCGTGCCAGCGAACTTAGGCAAATTCTCACCCGTTTGGGTCCCACCTTCATCAAAGTCGGTCAAGCTCTCTCTACCCGCCCCGACCTCGTTCGCAAAGACTTTTTAGACGAATTAGTTAAACTGCAAGACCAACTTCCCCCCTTCGATAACGACATCGCTTTTGCCCTTATCGAGACAGAATTGGGAATGCCTGTAGAAAAAGCCTATCGAGAAATATCCCCCACCCCTGTGGCTGCCGCTAGTTTAGGACAGGTTTACAAAGCTATTCTACCCACCGGCGAAGAAGTAGCCGTTAAAGTGCAAAGACCGGGGCTGCGGGCACTTTTAAGCCTCGATTTATACCTAATGCGCTGGGCTGCCCAAAAATTCGGTCGTTTATTACCCCTCAATCTCGGCCACGACCTCACCTTGATTGTCGATGAATTCGGCACCAAACTGTTTGAGGAAATCGACTATCAAAACGAAGGTCGCAACGCTGAAAAATTCGCCACCAACTTCCAAAATAACCCTGAAGTTAAAGTTCCCAGCATCTACTGGCGTTATAGTGGTCGCCGCGTCCTCACCCTGGAATGGATTGATGGCTATAAACTCACCGATACCGAGAATATCAAAGCTTTAGGATTAGACCCCAATAGTATTGTTAAAATCGGCGTAACCTCTGGATTACAGCAACTCCTCGAACACGGCTTTTTCCACGCTGATCCCCACCCTGGTAATCTTTTCGCCACTTTTGATGGTCGCATGGCCTATATCGATTTTGGCATGATGGACCAGTTAGAGGAGGAAACTAAAGAAACCCTCGCTAGTTGCGTCGTTGATTTAATTAACAAAGACTACGAAAACCTGGCCGCCAACTTTGTCAAACTGGGATTTTTAACCCCAGAAACCGATATAAAACCAATTATTCCGGCTCTAGAACGGGTTTTAGGCAATGCCATCGGTCAAAGGGTCGGTGACTTCAATTTCCGCACTATTACCGATGAGTTCTCCGAATTGATGTACCAATATCCCTTCCGGATTCCCGCCAAATTCGCCCTGATTATTCGTTCCCTCGTCACCCAAGAAGGGGTGGCCCTTACCCTCGATCCTAACTTCAAAATCGTCCAAGTAGCCTATCCCTACGTCGCTAAACGTCTCCTGACCGGGGAATCGCCTCAACTGCGCCGGCGTTTACTGGATGTACTGTTCAAAAACGGTAAATTCCAGTGGCAACGCCTAGAAAACATGATTACAATGGCTCGATCGGAAAGTAACTTCGATTTACTGCCCACAGCGCAATTAGGCATCACTTTTCTTCTCTCGGAAGAAGGTCGTTATCTGCGTCGTCAATTGCTATTAGCTTTAACGGAAGATGACCGTCTCCATACTGCCGAAGTGCAACGTCTCTGGAGTTTAATTCAAGGAGAATTGCAACCGCGGCGACTCTTGGATGTGGCCATGAGCGCTTTTCGGGAATTATCCTCCCAAGGTGTGGCCGCTGTCCTTCCGCGAGAAACCAGTTCGCGTTAAAGTGTTTAAGGTCATCATCGGTTAATCACTTTTTCTATGGATTATTATTTTCTGCCCCAACCGCCCTATTTTCTAGTTTTTGCCGGTTTATTTATCGGTATTACCTGCGGGGCCGCTTTTGAAGCTAGTCTCAAGCAAGTGGTTAACAATTGGTATAAAAATAAGGGTTCAGACGATCAAAATCTTTTAAAATCCAGTTCCTTACAAATTCCTTTTATTGGTATTTGTGTAGGAATCTGTCTTTTCCTGGCCTCGGGATTAGATATATTTATTCTCAATGGTTGGGTTGCCTACGCTATCTCTCTCCCGATGACTATCTTTATCGGTGGTTTGGTTTGGAGTCAGTTAGGGGAATTGTTAGGCCAATTACAGCGCGGTGGTTCTAAAGAAATTGACCTCGATTATCGGGGATAATTGCGAGGCAGCAAACATTTAGGACTAAGATAATAGGTGTTAGCAGATAGGAAAGATCAACTCCCCCACAACTAACACCAAAACCCTAGTTATACCCAATTTCCCAGCTATTTTGGCCCGCGATTTTAGATGCAAAAACCTTTAGCATGGCATTGGCGATCGCTTCCTCTGCATCAGCGCAGCGGTTCCGAGGTTTTTGCCTGCTTATTCTCCCAAGATGCGATCGCTACCTTACTAGAAAGTCCCTATCCGGGTAATTCCCTTTCCCGTTACTCTCTTTGTGCTGGTTCCCCGCGTCAGCTTTGGACCCCCGCACTGGGGGAAATTTTGCCCTTTTTAAGCAGTTTACTCCCCCAAACTCGATGTGATCATCTTCCCGATCATCTTCCTTTCCATGGTGGTTGGTTGGGGTGGTTAGGCTACGATTTAGCTTGGGAAATAGAAAAATTACCCGACAGGAAAGCTGATACTCTCCCTTTTCCCGTCGCTTATTGGTATGAACCGGATAGTTTTGCCATTCTCGATCACCAAGCACAAATTCTCTGGTTAGCTGCCACTAAACCCGAAGATTTAGATAAATACGAACAATCTTTAACCACTAACCCCGATTTTGAGTTTATCGATCCTCGTCCCTCTCCCTTAATCTTTTATACTTCTCAACTCGACTACGAAAAAGCTGTTAAAAAAGCCCTAGATTATATCAGAAAAGGTGATATTTTTCAAGCAAATTTATCCCTAAGATTTCAAAGCACAACTAAGGCAAAAGGATGGCAAATTTATCGCAGTTTACAACAGATTAACCCTTCTCCTTTTGCCAGTTATTGGCGCACTCCTTGGGGAGAAATGATTAGTTGTTCTCCCGAAAGATTGGTCAAATTAGAAAGGGGAATAGCCAGCACTAGACCGATCGCTGGAACCCGTCCCCGGGGTAAAACCGAGGCACTCGATCGACAATTAGCCGAGGAACTATTAACTAATAAAAAAGAGCGGGCCGAGCATATTATGCTAGTGGATCTAGAACGTAATGATCTAGGTAGAGTTTGTGAATGGGGATCGGTTTATGTTGATGAATTACTGACGATCGAGCGTTATAGTCACGTTATGCACTTGGTCAGTAATGTTCAAGGAAAATTAGATAAAAAGTATCATGCTATTGATTTAATTAAAGCTCTTTTCCCCGGGGGAACAATTACCGGTTGTCCGAAAGTTCGCTGTCTAGAAATTATCGAAGAATTGGAACCAGTGCGACGCAATTTATTCTATGGTTCCTGTGGCTATATTGACAGCAGAGGTCATTTAGATTTGAATATTCTCATCCGTACCCTATTAATGACTAATCAAGGGAATTTAAACACCGTTTGGGGACAGGTGGGAGCGGGAATAGTTGCCGATAGCGATCCCGAAAAAGAATGGTTAGAATCCCTTCATAAAGCTGAGGCACAATTAATCGCTTTACGTTCTTTTTAATGTTTGATTTCAACAAACTAACCTAAGTAGGTAGGCATTAAAAATTATCAGATGCCCCCCTTATTAAGCTATCCATTAGTCACATCTTTCTTAACATAAAATTTGACAAAAAGAGAAAAGTGTGCAAGATGGCTCAAGGAGGTTCTATGGGGGGACTAATTTGATGAGATAGTTTCCAAGTCTGGCTGATA
>NZ_JADEVX010000085.1:0-18529 GCF_015207925.1 Microcystis sp. LEGE 00066
TACGATATTTGGCTGGGAACACTAAATGATATAGCAAAACACTTACATTATGGCTCTTATGGATGTATTCACTCATTTTTCTATTGTACGCCGCGAGCGGCGGGGAATTAGACCCGAAGAGATTAAAGAGGCATCAGATTGGAAATGCCAAGAGTGCGGCCTTGATTGCAAGCGTACAGATGAACCACTTGATCGATCATCTAAAGCGAAACGAACGCTGACGGTGCATCATCAAGATTGCGATCCTTCTAGTAATCACCCCGGCAATTTAATTGCTTTGTGTAGTGCCTGCCATTTGAGGAAACACGCTGGCAGGCGAGGAAATGTGAGCAGAGGCCAATTATCCCTTTTAAAGCCATGACATCACTTACTCGGATTTATCTGATTAAACAAGCGAATGAACGGCTTAAGGCCGCAAGCATTGGAGTTTCCATCGAACTCCGAAACGATCGGCTTTCCCTTCGCGCTACCCTCCCCCCTAAACCGGGAGAATTTGGGAATTTTCATCAGCAACGGATTTGCCTGAAAGTTTATGCTAATTTGGAAGGAATAAAATATGCTGAGAGCGAGGCTCAAATAGTCGGGGGATTATTGGCTCAAAAGCGATTTGACTGGGCGCGATATATTGAGGAGCCCAGTCAACCCCCAGAAACGATCTCTTATTGGATCAAGGCTCTAGAGGATAAATATTTTTCAGAAAGGCCGCGAAATTCAACAACTACGGAGACTTGGAAACATGAATATTTGAAACCATTTTCTTTACTTCCAGAAAATATTTTTTTAAGCGAAGAACGCCTTAAAACCGCTTTGCTTGAATGGACGGATGCAAACACTCGATCACGCCGACGCTATGCCTTAGCTTACTGCAAGATTGCCGATCTTGCCGGTTTGGAACATAGCTTGCGAGATTTAATTGGAGATTATGCTTTTAAGGCTGTATCACCGCGATCCTTGCCTTCTGATGAATTGATTATCAGAAGCTATCAATCAATCTCCGATCAAGCTTGGAGATGGATTTATGGCGTGATGGCTGCTTATGGATTGCGAAATCATGAAGCCTATTTTTTGGATTTTGAAGATTACCCTATCGCCTATATAAATCGGGGCAAAACTAACGAGAGATTCATTTGGCCGCTCTATCCTGAATGGCCTGATCAGTGGGGATTGATCAATATTTCTCGGCCAGATTGCTCTGGGAATACTAATAGTGCTTATGGCAATCTGATCAGCAAGGGCTTTAAAAAACTAAAAATATCTTTCACTCCTTACGATCTCCGGCACTCTTGGGCGCGGCGATCTTTTGATTTTGGGATGGATGTTACTATGGCCTCTAAAATGCTCGGCCATAGCACGAAAATTCACACGGAAATTTATCGCCATTGGATAGATAGAGATTCTTTCAATCGCATTTATCAGCAATTAATCACCAATCCTGATCGTCCTTTACCACCATGCTAAAAGCCAAATATTGGGTCACTTCTGTTTTATTATCAATTATTCTTAATTTAATGTCTTTTATTGGTCACTACATAAGCCAAGCTTTAATGATAGTATTCGATCCATCTGAAGAATGGATTTTATATTATTTTTCCTCTTTAGTCGCGACTCTATTTGTAAATTTTACTATATTATGTTATTTTCACCTTTGGCTAGGAGAAAGAAAAATCAAAATAAATCTTGATTGGCAAAGCGTGAAAAGTGCTTTATTGACCACTTTAATACTTTTTATCTATTACAATACAATCATTTTGATTAATTTTTATTCTAAATATTTTATAAATGTAGATATTGTGGCAAAGTATCATCGCTTAATGCCGATCATGATTATCTATTTTCTTGTTTTTTGTAGCTTTTTTTATTTTCTTTTTGACAATTTTAAATTAATCAGAAAATGATATAATAGGTAAGTTAAAGTTTACAAAGGTCAAGAAGATGAGCGAATTTCAAGAATGGTCTGACAAATTAACAAAAAACAACTGGGGAGATGCGGCATACACTCTACCCTCTGCTGTATTTATAAACGAATATATTTGAAATTTATGATCGATTTTGGAACCATTATAAGGGACTAGATGAATTTTTAGTAACTCCGTGTTATGACTGCCCTCAATCTGCTGGCAAGACAGATAAAAACCTAGTGAGTGATAGTAATTAATTAGCAATAAAAACAAAAATTGCTAAGAAAGATTAATTTTTCTTAGCAATTTTAAACTTAATTAAGCAACTGGAACAATTGATACTATCAGCCACTTAGTAGCAATTTCCTGGGAGATGGGAATCACAGCCGAAAAATAGGATCGATAGGAAATTACTCCTATCTTTCCAATTTCTGTAATTATTTCCAGATTACCCGGAATATATTCAATCTTAGGATCAATAATTCCCAATCGAAGAGTAATCCCATAGGCGAATCTGCTTGGCTTTCTCCGATCAATTGAAGGATATAGCATACATTTCTCGCCAAAAGGATTTTTTAGCTCAGAATTTATTCTGAGATATTCCGATTGCTGGTGATGGTACAAATGCCGTCCCGTGTCGGTGATTTTAATATATTCCCATTGATCGGAAATTTTAGGGATAATCAAACTGAATTGATTCATTTTGAAGATTTCCCCTACTAAAAGCTTCGGGGCATCCCTAATAGGGCTTAAAATTAATTGGAACCCGTAATAATTTTGACAATCATGCCGTCTAAGTCTATTATCAGTTTCAATCCCTAATAGGAATTAAATTAATTATGCCAATAAAGCAATTTTACGTTAATACGGATGTTTTCAATCCCTGATAGGGGTTAGAATCGCTGTATCTCCTTATTAGAGACTGGTATCTGTGCGGTAGTTTTACGAATAATTGTGTTACGAGTTTCAATCCCTAATAGGGGTTAAGATTCATTGTAACACTGATACCTGATAATTGGCAACTGATTATTATTTATTTATTGGGGGAATTTGCTTCAATCCTTTTTTATCGATATGCGATGCACAATGCTCCGCAAAAGATAAGGATTTATCACGAGAATTGATCCACCAATCCATTAATCGAGGAGCCTTAGTTCTGGTGAGGCCTTGTGCAATTACCCGAAAATTACCACGGCAAAAGCACGGGGCCAATTCGATTGTTGTTTGTACTTGATCATCGGTACATTCACATATATAAAATTCAAAATGATCTGTACCTCGCTTATCGCCAGCTTGAGAAAAGATAGTAAAAAGAATTCCTTCCGGAATAGCGATACAGCAATATCCATTATAGCAATAATGCTTATCATTTCTTTCCTCATCAAAATCCTCGGACACTTTCCATTGTTCCAAGCCCTTAACGTAAAATTTGCGCCAAGTGCTTGTATGAGATTCTTGTCCGTGTACAAATTCTATGCTTGCCATGATATGATTCTGATTTTTCCCCTACTAAAATTTTCGGGGGATCCCTAATAGGGCTTAATAGCAAATAATCAATATAACTGATAACTGATAACTGATAACTGATAACCGCTAACTGATAACTGATTACTGATAATTAATCCTCTAATTCCCAATCTGCATAGTCGATATTGTCTCTCCAATCGATTAAATCAGGGATATTGTCCCCATAGCTTAAAGTAATAGCCGGGTAGATTTCATTGAGCAATTCTAGGGCTTGTTTTTTGCTTTTCGCGGGTAGGGTTACTTCAAGTTTTATCTCAAGTATTCCGGTAAATTCTTTGAGTTTTGTCATTTTTTTACTCCTAATATATTTTTGATTTTTACCGATAACTGATAACTGATAACTGATAACCAATTTAACCTAATCTTCTATCTCCCAATCATTTTCGATCAGAAGATCGGTATTATCATTTAATATTTCTATTTTCTGATTTCCATCATTTTCAATTGAGATATTGAGATATAAATCATCGAAAAATGATTCGGCTTCCTTCCGATTTTTGGCCTTGATAGTTACTTCGATAGTAATTGGCATCGTTCCGGTAAATTCTGGCATTTTTACTCCTAAATAATTTAATTCAACGATCTGATAACTGGCAGGCAACTCTTAATTAATATTCACTAGGAAGCATCAAGATACCCTGCGACTGCATATCGCACAAATAAAGTGTGATTTCCAAAAGGGGAAAGTCGGTAAAAGTTATCCTTTGCGTAATTACGGATTCATCTAGATCCCGCTCGCAGATCAGAACTGCTGATTTATCAGAATTGACTTTTAACTTCCAGAATTGAATTAGGCTTAAATCGAAATTATTTTTAATAATTGGATCTTTTTGCCAATTTGAGATACCATCAAGAAGCCAATAAGCCCCAGCGTGATCGGCCAGATACTTTATTCCATCCGTATATCGAAAAGGATACACGGAATTACTATAATATTTTTCCGTGCCGGTGAATTGGCGAAGATTTTCTTCTAATTTATTCATGGTTTCACTCTCCTAATGCCGGCTAATATTAGCCGGCTAAACTACTTTATTGATTCATGATCTTATTTAGAAGCGATTCTAAATCGATCTCTGATTTAGGGGAAGCCGGGGTAGGGATAGGAGTGGCTTGTACCTCTATGGTTTTTTCTGGCAAAAGATCGATTACTACTTTAAGCTGATCTTTCGACATTTCCCCCTGCTCGTAGAGCCGCAAGGCCTGCTCAAGAAATCGCCGGCGATTATCGTCGTAGCGCTGCTTAGCTTCATATTTATCCAGTTCATTGAAAAAGTAGAAAATCCCATCAATCACTTGAGGATTGAATACAGATAAGAAACCTTGAATGATTGGATCGCGTGCTAATGGGTTCATGATGATCTCTTATTAGGTTGTCGTGGTACGGGTGAACTAGATAATGTACTTTATATCTTAGTCCTATACATATAATATATTATATTATTCTGGGTATGTCAATCTACTATATATTATAATATCTTATATGGTTATATAATATAATATAATATATAGCCCATTGACATATACAATATAATATAATATATTATAAATATAGATAAAAGGAGTACACCAATGACAAATATCTCGCTATGCAGCTCTTTAGAGCTTGCAATCAATCAAGCTACAGACTTACTAAATGCTTATCCGGGGATAGGAATAGGAATCCGGGAATCGTCGACCGGTTGGGGTTTTGTTGTCTTTAGCCCTATGGATAATGCAAGTTTTGAACAAGCTACAGGCTTAACAATTAAGTACCAGATACCAGCGTAGTAATCAGTTATCAGTTATCGGCGATTATCAAGTAATTAGGAGTAAAAAAATGATCGAATTTTATTGGGATGGTGAATTAATCTCACGGCATCAAACTAAAGAAGAAGCTTTTGAAAAAGCTTATAAATATCACAAAAAGAATAATTTTAAGTGCCGATTAAGTACAAGTAATTTTCGAGATGCCGACACCGGCAACGATTATGGACTGTTTGCCGAATTTTATTCATGGTTTTATGCCCCATTCTTTTTCTTTTAATTTTTGATAGCGATTCTTTGTTGCGGTTCTTGCCATAAGATAATATAAATATATTATTGTATATTTATATTATCTTATGATATATTATACTATATTATCCTACACTTAAAACTTATGGCGACCGTACAATTTTCACTGACCGCGGCCCAAGTTGAGATATTACAAAGACTCGGGAATCCCGGCGAATCGCTCAATTTAACGGCTAAACGAGTCTTGTCGTCGATATTGGTAAGGGGCAATACTTTAAGCAATATTGATAATGTCGAACCGGACTCGACACTCCCGACACTAGACACAGACCTAACATCAACAGAATGGCAATTGAGACTACTTGACGATCGCATCAAAGCAATAGAGATCGGCATAGAAGCCGATCACTACCCCGATCAAGAGGAATATCGCAGCCAAACGATCGCTGAATTAGAGGAGCGAATCGAAAAGCTTGAGGCCGATAAGCGTGATCAAGATAATCGATTTGGGATTCGCTACGAATCTCTTGAGGAGCGAATCGAAAAGCTTGAGGCCGAGATAGAAATACTTACCACCCTGCAAAAACAACAAACAACGCATAACAACGGCGAATTAGTAATCTTTCTCGCTGACTCAGAGGGAAAGCCGATCCAATTCTGGTCTGGCCAAGTGTGGGTGGACGATCTCGATCTAGCCTATCGATATAAAGCACAGCAGGCTTTGGCCCGCGCCATGGACAAATTGAAAAAACGGAAGCTTCCCGGGAACGGCTCCCCGGGAACGGCTATCGCCTTTGCCCCGATAGAAAATTTGCTTGAAAATGGCAAGTCGTGAAAAAGGTTTCAAAAGCACCGTTGTAACCGTTGTAACCGTTGTAACCCGCACTGTATAAGGGGTGTGGCTTACAACGGTATAATCCCTTTTCTTATAATAAAAAAAAAAAAATAGATTGAAAGCCTTATGTAGCAAGCCTTTTCACCGACAACGCTACCGACAACGCTACCGACAACGCTGCCCAAAAAAAGCGACCCGCAAACGGATCGCCAAGAAGGACAGAAAAATCTTAATTAATTTAAATCATCGGGCAAATCGGCAAACCTTAGCCCAATTTTAGCCATTTCTCGCTCTAGAGCCTTGATCTGAGCAATATTAAGCGAAGGACTTCGCGAGTTTTCCCATCGGGCCACCGAGACTTGATGAGCTTTGATCGCCCTTGCAAATTCCTCCTGAGTCATTCCTAATGCTTGTCTGATTTGCTTCAAAATATTTTTTTGAGGATCTATCTTGACTTTTGAGAACGCTTCCATTATACAATAGTTATAACCAATGGTTATAAGTGAGCCATGTGGAAACTAGGCGATTATTCCCTGACCAAGAACGCGATCGCCTAATTCTTTAATCTCCTGTGGATGGTAGTCCGAGGGGGATTAAGTCAATTCTAATCGAAGTTAATCGAAGTTAATCAAAGTTAAAGGGGGGTAATAGCTATGGCTTGTTAATGCTTATTGGGTTCGTGATTTTCTCCTACGTATATGTGTTGGGCGGATTTCCGCCCTCTTTTTCACCATGAAAGGAAAAATTTTAGAATTTAGGATCGGGGGATTACTAATAACTATAGAAAGCTTCGATCATTTATTTTTATTTTCGTGCGATGGAAGCTTTTGGCAAAAGCTTTGCGCGATTGGCCTAGGCGGGATTTGGGATGGACAATACTTCTTTTTTCCTTCTCATCAAGCATTGATCCATTTTTGCTTTTTGAATGGATTCTTTGATTTTCTTGATAGCCATTTGTACGAATTTGAGTATCAAATGGAACGTGCTAGAGCTAGAATGCGGCCTCCCCCTCTTTCTTTTTCTCTAAGTGATTTTAAGCCAATAGAATTATCCGATGATGAATTAAATGCAATCCCTTTTTAGTAGAGGTAAAATGCCTAAAAAACCGATGATCGAGCGAGAAGATGAAGCCTATAATCTCCGGAGAGGCTTGGAAGCGAAGAGAGAGCGTGAGCGCTCATTAAAAAATTTTGAGCGCGTCAAACAACATCAAGAATATGTAGCGCGGCATGGCCGCACTTGGCTAAATCATTCTCACAAACACTAGAGCAGCAGAAAGCCCTTGCAGGTTATGGGGCAAGGGCTTTCATCCGTCTTTCATTCACATTCACCTCTTTATAATACCATGAATACTTTATATCCGCAATCTCTTCTCGAAAAACTTCCTGATGATCGGCATTTGAATGAATGGCTTAATTCGGGCGTATCACCCGAAATAATTGCATCTAATGTGATCTCATGCAGTGGCGATAATGCCTACGAGCGCCTGCTTTATGGGCTTGATAAATCCGAGCGAACTAATTCGGGCCGGCTCCGGGAAAAATGGCTTAAGCGATACGACCATCTAGATCACGGTGGCTGGTGGTGTGGTGGGATCGATCTGATCACCCTTGAAGATTCCCAATGGGGATGCTTCAAGCCGGATCGCCCGAAGCTTAATCAAGGCAAGGCTTTAAAATATGAGGCTCCCCCCAATTGCCGCTCTGGGATTTTTGCCTTGAAAGTAGAGGGGAAAGCCTTGGAAAAATTTCCCGAATGCCCAAAAGATAAGCAATTTTGGGAGTGGGTAATAGAGAATCCTATCCCGATAGTAATTACTGAAGGGGCTAAAAAGGCCGCGGCCATTCTTAGTCAGGGGCGCGTAGCGATCGCCCTATCGGGAATTTACAATTTTTCCGATGATGGCCTGCTTAAGCCAGAAATCTACAAGCTAATTCGTCCCGGAAGGGAATTTGTGATCGCTTTTGATCAAGATAAGCGGTGGCACATTCGCAATAATGTCACTGCGGCCTTAAAAAAGCTGGCCGAGCAGCTTCAGGATTATGGGGCGCAGGTTTCCGTGGCGCAATGGGAATTCGAGGATGGGAAAGGCATCGATGATTTTATCGCTCTCAATGGCCCGGGAGAATTTTCTAAATTAATCGAAAATCGGCTAGAGATAGCTGAATACTTAGAGAATCACGGACAGCCTTACCATTGCCAAAAATTGGATCAATTTGCTAAATTTCTCGATACTCAGATCAAAAATCTAGAATATAATCTTTTGACCGAACGGATCGAATGGGAAGGTAAGCCTATAGAGCTATCCGGTGAGCTGCAATTTCGATTACTTCATGAATACAATGTGATCGCAAGCGAAAAAATGATCATCAATGGCTTTCTCTACAAAGCGAAACAGAATGCTTACCATCCAGTACGCCGATATTTAGAGGGATTAAGCAATCTTTCTCCGATAAGTATAGATGGTCTTTCTCGGCGATACTTCGGCACTGTTGATCCTTTCTATGATTTATTGGTAAAGAAATGGCTGATCGGAGCCGTGGCGAGGATTTTTGAGCCTGGATGTCAGTTCGATAATGCCCTGATTTTGCAAGGGGAGCAATGGGCCGGGAAATCTCAATTTTTTAAGATTCTTGGTGGGAAATGGTTCGATGATTCGTTTGGGTCGAATTTAGAATCGGCAAAGTCTTTAATGACTCTTCATCAGGGCTGGATCCAAGAATGGCCGGAATTCGATAAGATCACTGGAAAGCAAGATTTTAACGCAATCAAGGCCTTTTTGACGAGACAAAGTGACAACTTTGTAAGGCAGTACGGCCGAGAATCAATTGACCATCCTCGGATGTCGGTGATGGCCGGCTCGATCAATCCTTCCGCTTTCCTGAAAGATGCCACCGGAGATCGTCGATTCTGGGTAATTCCTTTGGCAAAGGGTTGGATCGTGCCGACCGAACAGCTTCGGTCCGAGAGAGATCAGATATGGGCCGCAGCCGTGGCCGCTTATCGGGACGGGGAAAGCCGATATCTTTCCCGTGAGCAATACGAAATTCATAAAAAAGTGAATGAGCAGTTCAGAGATAGCGATATTTGGCTATCTACCATTGAAAATTGGCTCCTTGATCGAGAAATACAGCGATTTTCAATCGAGAGAATATTGCTTGAGTGCTTAGGCTTCACTCTTGATAAGATAGATACTAAGAGTCGTAATCGCATTCGGGATTGCTTGATTTCTCTTGGCTGCACGGCGTTGGGGAGCCGTCGGGAATCAGAATATGATGGGAAAGCCCGTCGGGTCTGGCAATCCCCCGAAAAATTCCCTTGTGAAACAGAAGAGTCTGACAACGCTGACAACGGTAGCAACGGTAGCGACAACGGTAGCGTTGTAGCCCAGAACCCAGTCCCAGAGCGGATTACAACGGTGACAACGCTTGACAACGGCAAAAAAGCAAACTTTTTTCAATCTAAAAAAAACAAGGGCAAAATTCCTGATCCTGATCCTGTAGAGGAAGCCGAGGAATCCTACGAGGCTGGCCTCATTCGCGAGATTGGCTCGATCTTTGATCGATTGGAATGGGATAAGGGAAAACGATCAGATTTTTTGATTACCCGATATGGGGGGGGGGATTTAGAGAGATTATCTCGATCAGATTTGATTGATGCTGCAGATTTATTGATTAAAATAGAGGAAAAAAGTGGAACAACTAACAGCAACCGACTGGAAAACAACAAAGCAAATCGCTGAAAATTTAGGTATATCTAGGTACAAGGTGCTAGAATGGATTCGCTCCGGAGTATTTCAGTCTGGTGTGCATTATCGAAATATTTCTTTCGATAAAAATCGACCGACTTACAGGTTTGATCTAGAAAAAATTAATCAATTATTTGAGGGCTAATAATATGGGTGTACCACCGAATTTTTTAGGAAGCAATACTCAATCTGGCTTAGGGAGTGCAATCACACTATCTCCCACTAAGCGGTATTTAGTAATTGATTGGGAAGATGTGGATCAGGCTATTAATTCGGAATCCGCGACTCCTGATAATTTAGAAGATTGGATAGCGGCGATCAATTATGCGCTGGCCGATAAATCTCTGGCAGATACCAATCCCCAGACGGGGGGAAAAATTACACCAGGCCGCCGCTTTGTGGTTCAGGTGAATGGGAAAGGATTAGATAATGGGATTTTTGAATCAGGTGTAGATTTAGTGGCTTATCAGATCACCACCACCATCTACGCCCCCGATTCTTCTCCCGCACGCCCTCCGGCGACTAATCTCTAATGCTTGCTTTTGTCGCCCCCCCACTAGCTCCCTACATTCCCCCTCTCCGACTCCCCCCCCTGCGGGGGCCGGTAACTTCTCCCTATCGGCCGCCCGTGACAAATCGGCCGCCGGGGACTCAACCCGCGCCCATCTATCAGCCGCCTGATTTCTTGCCGCCTACAGGATTGGATATGAAAGGGGAAGTTTGCATTTTTGCCAATACTCCTATTTGGGAGCCGAAAAAAATTAGATACAGGTATCCGGGGGAAGCTTGGCAAGAAATTGCGGGGGAATCCTATCTAATTGATTTATTACCTATTTTAGGAGGGGATTACCCTACCACATGGTTGGTCAAACTCGGCGATTTGATCGTAGATTTCTCTTTGAGAGTTTTTTCTTTTTATGATTGTAGCGGAAATTCAAGTGTTGTTCATACGAAATATGTAAATACCTGGCCAGCCCAATTCGTCGGGACTGTTTTATCGATACGATGGATGTTTGGGGAAGCAGGGGGGCCTGGTGGGGGTAGTGTTTTTGATTGTGGAAATGGACTTTTCGGAGTGCCCCCCACAATCTGGATCAGTATAATTTATAAAGATACTAATAATAATATTCGCGAAGCGGGTATCAGTGATTATGCCGCAATTATTAAGCCTCCTGGTAATATAAGAAGCTGGAAAATGATCAGCAGAAGCTTTAAAATTCATTTTACGGACATAACTCGCCCCGATGATCCGCCTAAATATCAATGCCAATTTACAGTATTTGATGTTTTTAATCAAGTAATCTCGAATATTATTCGAGATGATTGCCCTGAAGTAATCGTAGTTCCAGAGCGATGCTACTACAAAGCTGAAAACGAACGGCTGGTCGCAAAAATATTTCAATCTTTCCTAGATCCGCCTTTGCGGATCGAGTATCAAGGGAATTGTGCTACGGTTTGGAAAGATTCTTGGCCGCTCTCTTATTTTCCTTTGATGATTTACAAAGAGTGTACGGATAATCCTAATTGTCCTCCGCCCCGAATTCGCCTAGATAATAAAAAATGCAAGGAAGAATGCCGGCAATGTCCCCCGGGAACGGCAATTAAAGTATTATTAGGAGGGAATATAGCTTGCGTTGATGCTTTTGGCTGCATTATAAAAGAAATCAAATTTAAACCAGGATGTAATAGTTATGACTGCATTTGCGGCTAATTTTATTCCTTTATTCATGATCAATTATCTAATTTGCTTTGAAAAGCAATCTATGAAAGAATTAATCGGATATACTTTACTCCAGCTTTATATTTTGTTTCTATTGAATTATGGCTAATTGTGTGTTTCGAGGTCCAAAAGGCGATCCTGGTCAGCCCGGCCGCGACGGGAGGCCTGGGAACGACGGGAGACCTGGGAACGACGGCCGCGACGGGAAACCGGGAAAAGACGGGAAAGAAGGAAAACAAGGCCGCGACGGGAAACCGGGAAAAGACGGGAAAGAAGGAAAACAAGGCCGCGACGGGAAACCGGGAAACGACGGAAAACCCGGGAAAGACGGAAAGCCGGGAAATGACGGAAAACCCGGAAAAGACGGGAAGCCGGGAAATGACGGAAAACCCGGAAAAGACGGGAAACCGGGTAGAGATGGCCGCGACGGGAAACCCGGGAAAGACGGGAGTCCCGGTAGAGACGGTCGCGACGGCCTTCGCGGCGAAAAAGGAGAAAAAGGAGAGCCTCAAAATCCTATTACTTGCAGTTTATCTTTACTTTTTAATCCAAAAACTTGCATTCTGACAGCAAAGATGCGAATTGATAAATGCTCAATTATTGCTAATGTGAATATGATTTGCGATATACAAAGAATAATTGATGAAATTCAAATTACAAGCCGCGCGATTAGCTTGCAAGCAAGTAATAATCATACTCAAAGTATTGGTAAATCTCAAGAAATCTTAAACGAAATTTTGAAGCTCGATTTCGATTGCGACACCGCTCCCATTTCAAATACACTTAATTTAATAAATAATAATCTCAATTATCAAATTAATCCTACTCTTAATTTGATAAATAATAATGTCAATGCTAATCTCAATTTAACTAATCAAATTAATCCTACTCTTAATTTGATAAATAATAATGTCAATGCTAATCTCAATTTAACTAATCAAATTAATCCTAAAATTGATATAGTTAATACAAATGTTATTGATGTAAAATCCACGGTTGTTACTGCTAATCAAAATATTTTATCGGTAAAAACTGATTTATCACTTGTTTCTCAAAAAGTAATAAATTTGATTAATAGTGTCTCTCAAATTAGCACTACTATTAATTCTCTTGTTTTTTCTATTTCAAATCTTCAATCTACAGTTAATAGCATTAGTTTAAGTATTTCTAATCTTAATAATTTAGTCGCAACTATTCAAACTAATTTAAATTTAGTTTTAAACGCGACCGCAACTATATCAACTAATGTAAATTTAGTTTTGAATTTAGTAGCAATTATTGATCTTAATGTTAAAAATATCAAGCAATGCTGCGAAGATATTAAGGATATATTAGAAGAGGAACCCGAACCCCTTCCAGAATTTGATTTTATCGATATTATCTGCATTGATTGCACCGATCCAGATGGGCCGGATTGTCCCCCCGATGCCACGCCAGAAGAAAAAGAGAGAGGATATCGAGAAAGAGAAATTAGTCTCGATGATCCGATGGAAGCTTTGCAGTTGATTAATGATCAAGTGGCATTATTACAGCGAAAAATTTGCCCTGCGGATGATGATCAGGATTGCATGGTATTGCTTCCTGATCCTTCCCTTCCCCTCACCACTAGAGGGCATTATTTGTTATTTTCTTGGGTATTAGAAGAAAATCCTAAAGTTTCCGCTTACCAGAATCATACCCAATTGCGAAATCCTATAGATGCCTTGCGAGTTGCCGGTAATCATTGGAATCAATACTTTGAGCCAATTTATAAAATCATCGGCAAACAATTCGGTAGCTATTTTTCCGAGCAACCTGCCAAACGGCCTTTAATTGAAGGATGGTTTTTAGATGTTGCCGAGGCTAATAGATTTTTTAATCAAATGCGAATTTTAACTAAAGATACGCCTAGAGAAAACGACAATCCTCGATTCCCTATGATTACTAATAGCACTGTCCCAATTGTCAATGTAGGCAAAAAAATAATCCTTAGAAAAGTCTGTTATGGATATTATGATGAGGGGGATTTTAAAAAAGTGCATTCTTGGCACAGACCTAAAAATGTCTAAACGAACGCGAAATAAGAACGGCTATCATTCATACGGGGGGAAATATGCCCATCCTTTCGGGACAAAAAGAAAATCCATTTTTGCCCATCGAACGCATCAACGAGACATCAGCAATCCCCACGGCGTGACTGTGTGGACACCTATTAAGGATTATCAAGCTTCTAGATTTGTGACTTACAAGCAGGTCACTTATTTCGCTCGAAGGAAGTGGATTGCAGTGACTTCCTGTAAAAGTAGGCTATATGTCTGTGAGATATGCCCCGATCAGATAAATTATCACTTAGAATTTGGTTGTGTGTAGTAACAGTATATACCCTTACTGTTGCCTAGCGTTTGCCCTTTTGTGAAAAAGCTACTAAGCTAAAAGTATCGAGAGGCAAGCAACCATGATCTTTTTGCAGGGTAATTCCAATCAATCCTACAATCCCAATTCTGTATTAATCCCTTTAACCTCTTTAAAAGAGTATGGATTTAACGAACCAAATTGGGAAGATAGCCCCAGAAATCGTCAAAAGGCTATTTTAGCGGTTTTGAAAATGATTTGCGCTACTCCTTTTGTCCCACAAATTCTGGGATTAGAAAAGCCTGCGAAGCCTTCTCAATCTACCCCTTACCCTAATATTATCAATACTACTTATGCGTTGACCCACATCCTACAGGGGGATCTGCTGAAAAATACCATCTCAGATATCCCCCTTCCCTCTACTGGAATAGGAGGAATAAGATTAGAAGAAATATTCGGGAAAGCATCAAAAAATAATAATAATTTGATTATTCCTTTTGAAGATATTTATCCAGAAGGCTATCAAATTAGCGAAGATAATCGATCCTTTTTTAGTGCTTTTTTCCGATATTTAATCTATGGCGAAGATATTCCTATCCGATCCGCTTCTATCCCTTCGGCGGTAATTAAAAAATCTGCCAGCAATGCCACAATAGATGATTTCGGAAATAGAAAAGTGAAAATTAAAATTACTTATTCTATCACTTTTCAGCAAATCATTACTCAGTCAGATCATCTTGATTTAAATTTTATTAGTTGAGGTATTTTTTTAATGGCTTCAGTCAATTTTCAGCGAATGATCGGTACGTACACAGATGATTTCGGAAATACCTATCCAAATGTAAATGTCAAGTTCGGCGCGAATGTACCTGCTGCTGTAATACAGCAATTGTATGCCGCAAGAACCGCAGAGGTGAATTGTGGGGCAGTGAAATTATTCAGTCCCCGGAGCTTAGTAGCTATTTTTCAAAATGGCACTACTCATAAATTCCCTTTAGCCACTCGCGATACTGCTGATATTGAAGAAGCGGTGATCTTATTGAAAGATAATGATGCAGCCTGTATTGATTTGGAAGGAGAATCTTGGAGTTTGGTTCCCTCTACTTTTTTCTCAGGGGCCAATTTTAGATCCACTCCCTGGACCGATATCCCAGATGCGAAAGTGCAGCAATCCGTTTCGTTTGACTACACTCCAGATATTCAAAGTTCTGGAACGATCCGCCTGACGACCACCATGGAAACCAACCCAACCGCTTTAAACGCTTGCCAGAAAAGTGGATTGACCAGCCCAGAAGTAATAGGCGGTGGAATTTGTTCGGGACGATCTTTAGGAGTTACTCCTCGCAGATTCAAAATCCAAGCCCTTTCCACAAAATCCGGCGATCCAGCAGGCACGGAGCGAAGAGTCGCCCGCCAAGCAATAATCTCAGCTAAGGGCGGTAGCGAAATCAAAGGGAAAATTACCGGTATTGCTCCCTGCGCTTATTGCGTAGGATATGAGGGCGAATCAGTCAAAAATGTTCATTTGCTTTTTAATTAATTAGTAAATGAAATGGAATCATTATCGGATCGAGAAAAGATAAAAATGCTTGAAGAAGAAAATGATCAATTGCGATCTGATCTTAAAAAAGCTCAACAAGAAATTTCTGTTTTAGAGCGACAGAAATACAAAGGATTGTACGGTGCTGATAGTTAATGGCAATCTATAAAGGTAATTACCAAAGTGATTTAGGCATTACCTTTGCCTCTATTAAGTTGGAGGTTTTTAGCGTCATCGATGGCAATAAATCTAATACCAGCGAAGCTTTTGATGCTAATTATCTACCTGAAATTTATAAATCTCACACTGAAATCGTCCCTCTACGATTTAATTTATGCGATTTTCCTTTAGGTAGGCAAAGGTATGCCAAATTATTTTATAATTCTATTGATTACCTTCGCGTTGATTTACCTTTTAGCCCTGGGAGTAACAATTATGAGCAATTTTTCACGGATACTTTTGCTAATATTTTAATCATTTCGGTAGGGTTAGAGGGTGAGTTGATTTCTAATGATTTTTATCTTAGGAGGTTTACAGAATGAAGATTATTTTAATTGAAGGAATGATTAAATTTTCGCTAATTATCGTTGATAGGCGCAAATTAGATGATGTTACAGAGGCTTTGATGAATCTTTCTTCCGAGGACATTCTCGATTCTTTACCTTCGGGGGCAATTATTAAAGATTTTGAATTAAATCAAGAAAGCCGCGAAGTATCTATGAATATAAATGTCGAAGAAACCACCAGCTAGTTATCGTAAAGTAAAGCGAGTCGCGTTGCTTTACGATATGGATTTATCTAATAAGCAGACATTAATTCGAGTCGATTTGATCATTCAAAGTGCCGATTCTATTACCACTCCTGTAGTTTCGCTTTACGAAGCTAGATTTACTCAGGATAATCCTAATGCTTTGGCTGCTAGAGGTTTCGATCCGCGTCAGTTATTGGCGTGTTTTGAAATTCCACCAAATAAAATAGTAAATAGAACTATTTTTAATCCATACAGACCATTGCATTCTAATCACAAAGGATTAATTAATGAATTGTACAATTTATCAGAAATTAAAGCTTTAAAATACACAGGAGAAAGCCATGAAAGAGATTACCAGCGATTTAATTGATTTTTTAATTCAATTAAAGAAAAAGCTAATTTTCCTATTTGTGCATCAAAATATGTCAACGGAGAGCCGTGGAAACTATAGTAATTTTTGATGGAAATGTACCCAGCAATCAAGTCCTTAAATCCAATCCTTTTAAAAGAGGGCAATCTTTGATTTTTGATTCGCCGGGATTGCCAAGCGATGAATCTATAGAATTTGGATTGTCCGTAGTTGGATCATTCCCTCTAATAGGATCATTGAATCAGGAAAAAGTCTTACCAGTGACTTTTTTAGATGGCAAATTTAATTTATTGGGAGATACTTCTTTAATTGCCTATATTCCTCGCGAAATTTCCGAGGCAGAGATTGAGTGCTTTTGCTACCTTCACAGTGCTTTACCTTTTAATCTTAGAATTTATGTAATTACAAGCGAAATCACGCAAGAAAAAATTTATAATACTATTAAAGAATTTCAATTGAGAGAGGCAATATCGGATACAGCACTGATAATCAATGAGATTAATCAAAATGCAGCTGTCGCTTTACTGGGAGCATCTCTCGGACCATTAACTTTAGGGACTTCTCTCGCGATTGAGGCTCCTTTATTAACTGGAACTTCTGTACTTACCCCGCTATTAATGGGAGGATTATAATAATGGAAAAATCGACAATTCAAGCTGGAGTTGTATCACTCCAAAGTTTTCAACAAGATGGAGTTCATCGGCATTCAGCACCGATGGAAAGTTACTACTCTCTTTTCTTTAAGGGTGCTTTAGCCCCAAATCAATCAATCAGTTTTGAAATTTTAGTAAGTTTGCAATTAATTTCATTGCTAATTGGATCTTCCGATAATACAGTATCATCGGGAAAAATTACTATTTCGATCATAAATACGGAAGATATTATTACCTCTCAATTTGAAATTCCGTTTACTGATACCGATCCTTCATCCGGAGCAGTGACATCAGCAGAATTCCCTTTTATGGTAATTAATCCTAAGTGGAGAGTAGAAGTCAAGACTAATTTTAATGCTAATTACATTCAGCTTTGGGCGAAACAAGTATTTCTCGAAGCAAGAATATTAGGGCAAAGAGTTTAATCAAAATGCCAGAAAAAGATTTAATCGCATTAGGAGCTTTCATTTTAAGCCTAATCTTAGCTTTGAGCGCCTTTATCTATTGGTTGGTCAATGTTAGTTACAAAATTAATAGATTCATTTTTGAATTAAAAAGCGGCGTTGATGAGATTAAGGAACACTCCAAACAATACGACAACTATTTTCGTGATTTAAAACAGCTAATAGCTATTTTAAATAGAAGATTAGATTATTTGAAGCACATAATCACCCTTGAGTATCCCCAATATTTTAAAAAAAAAATGATGAAACAGAAACAAGTGACTAGAAAAGCATCTTCGGGTATTTTTTTGCTATTCTGGATCGACAATTCAGGCGAAATACTTCCAGACAGCTTAATTACTTTAGATTTTAATCCAATAATCAAAGCAGCAAATTTGGTTAAAAATTTCGCAATTTGCCATTATCAGGCACGCCCTAAAGGATTAAGAAGATGGGGAATTTTTTACGATGATGATTATTTTTCGGTAGAAAAAATTAATTCGTCAATTCCCTACGAATCAATTTTATTAGATGAATCAAATCTCACTTTTCCCCCTAATGCTACGTTAATCCATCGAAACTGCCAATTAATTCTTAATCAATCTGAGGCTACTCTTAGATCAATTTCTTAAATTAGTTTTTTCTGGGCAGCTTCCGTGACCGGAGGCTGTTTTCTTTATATCTATATACTATATACTATATACTATATACTATATACTAT
>NZ_JADEVX010000086.1:0-18464 GCF_015207925.1 Microcystis sp. LEGE 00066
GGGATGAAGGTATGATAGCGAGATATGTAAAAGAACAAGATAAAGAATACCTGCAGCTACACCAAAATCTACAATTGAGTCTATTTTGATTCTGATACCCCGTCCGCTTGCGGCGGGGTAGTTCATTAGTATCGATCGCTGTACCCGGGGCAAAAATTTGCGGTAATAAATTAAACATCGGTAAATTCTCTAACCAATCGGGATAACAGAGATTTTCGAGATCATAACCTAACTTTAAGGCATTATGATAATCACTAATTCCCAGTTTACCGTGCAGGAGAAATGCTAACCAATCAGCTTGCGAGAGAAAATAACGCGCTTGCGAAAAAATTTCTTGCTGACTCCACCAAAATAATTTAGCTAAACTGGAGGTGGCACTAATTACGGGATGGTGAGGGGGTGCTATAGCTTTAATTGCGTCTAAAAATGCAATTCCTCGCCCATCATTGTATAATATCGCCTCAGAAAGAGGATTACCCAAATGATCACATAATAACACCGTCGAGGAAGTACCATTAATAGCGATCGATTTAAGTTCTGAACGCACCGAATCCCCTAGATTATCCAATAAATAAAATAGGGCCTTTTGCCAATCCTGAAAATTGGCATTAGTGAAGGGATAATGAACCTTAGCGAGGATATTTTTGCTAGAATCAATAGCGATCACTCGCGCTCCCGACGTGCCAAAATCAATACCTAAAGATAAACCCATAGATGTCTTCACAACCCCCTCATTCTGGCTACCATTGGGATGGTATCACTCCCCGATTCTTTGAAGGTTGGTACTTCCGAGTCATGATTCCGCAATTAGCCGACGGATTCGCCTTTATGTATTCTATTCAAGACCCAAGCGGCGGTCAAGTCAATAGCGGCGGAGCGCTACAAATTTTAGCCATAGAATCTAATTATCTTTGTCGCACTTTTCCCGATACGGATAAATTTTGGGCAAGTCATCAGGAATTAGCCATTATTCATTGGGGAAAAACTAACTTAAAAATCCGTCCCCGTCTGCTTTCTCCGTTAGATTTTTTTGAGTCTATTCGAGAAGGTTATCAAGCAACGGCACACCAGCAGCAAGGACGAATTTATGATCCCGTCACTGGAGAAATCTGTCAATGGGATTATTTCGTTGAAACTAGGTACAGTTGGGGAGATAAAAAGCGTCCACCCCAAGCAACAGCAGGAATATTATCTTATTTACCGATTTTTGACCCGGGTTGGCAGATTTTAACTGCTCATGGTTTAGCAACGGGAATGATTACCTATCGGGGAAAAAATTATCAATTTCAGAATGTACCTTTTTATAGCGAGAAAAATTGGGGTTATTCTTTCCCCGAAAAGTGGTTTTGGATTAGTTGTAATGCTTTCCCTGAAAATCCCGATTTAACCTTAACCGCAGTGGGTTCTACCCGGAAAGTTCTCCACTGGACGGAATCGGTGGGAATTATCGGTATTCACTGCCAAAATTGCTTTTATAAGTTTGATATCTGGAATTCTCAACTAACTTGGACAGTGCAACCCTGGGGATACTGGGAAATGAGGGCAACTAACGAGAATTATACCATTGTCTTAATCGGGATCAGTGATCATCCTCCCAATCGCGTGCGTGTACCCACGGAAAAAGGTCTCTCTTTTGCTTGTCAAGATACCCTCAAAGGTAAATTATCGATAAAATTGGCTGATAGTCGTGGTAAAACCCTTATAAATAGCTCTAGTGGTCTAGCGGGCCTCGAAATTGGCGGTATTTGGCCATCAGCTTGGATTAAACAGTGATTTAAATTACCATTACGACGGGAGAATATCCAGTTATCTGGCTGCATCTCAGACAACCTTGAGAAGCAGCCTCGATATTCTCTAGAAAATGCTCGATTACCAGCTAATTACTGTAACCGTTTCCTTAAATAAATTTGCTTCTAGGGAATCGGGGGAACTTGTCACCACACCGACAATTAGATCTTCGGGTTTTATGGCTGCTTGTTTCATACAGGAGGGACAAATTAAGACTTTTCCCCCTTGACTGATGAAATCGACTAACATTGCTTGCAGGGTTTTACCGGTGATACCGTTAGTGTGTTGAGGAATGGTCGTCGCTGCTAGGTGTACCCCTGTAATATTCAAAAAAATGGTGGTTGAGTGACCTTTTTTCAGCATATTGGTGGCGACACCAATGGCCATGGCAGCTCGCCAAGGATCATCGGTGGTTAAATTAACAAATAAATCGGATTTTTGTTGACCGACAGCGATTATTGCTTCGTTAGTTTGTACTGGAGAAAGGGAAGGATTAGCCAAGACTGGGATAGATGTAACTAAGGATAATCCGACAAGGGAACTAAGGGCTAAAGATTTTAATAACATTTTCTTGTCCTCTTGCTGCTGGGTGCAATGAAAACATTTTCATTATGATAACTTCTGGAAAATCTTGTCAACAGACAGCCTGTCAAACTTTAATTTTTGTTGCGGATAACAAAAACCATCTACTAATAAAAATGATAATTATTTACTTATCTAACATTTTATCTAATCTTTCCTGAATCAATAAAGCTAGGGAAGAACGCAAAAAAAATAAACCAAATAATCCCGCTAAACTGAAGGGAATAATAGCTAGTTTGCTATAGTTGGTGTCTAATAAAAATATGGCTGAGATAATGCTAAATCCCAATAGACAGACATTGATTAATACTTTAATTCCCAGATAAATTCTTTTCAGAAGTCGCTCATTTTCGCGTGACTTAACTTGAAAAACTAAATTTCCTCGCTCGATTTTTTCCTCTAATTGACGGATCATTCTTTCGTTTTTATTACCTTTTTGCCATTGTTGTTGAAAAAAAGTGCGAGCTTGATTAGCTAGGGTAAACATGGTGTTGGTAGTTCCTCCTGATACCGCTAGACTTTTCACAAAAGGTTGACTAGCTGCTAATAAATTATACTGGGGATCTAAAGAGCGGGCAATCCCATCCAAAGTGGTGACAGATTTAATAATAAAAGTCATTTGGGGAGGTAAGCGAAAAGGTTGCTGTTTGAACATTAAATACACTTGATCGCTAATTTGTTCAAACACCCTCACATCTACTGGTTTATCGCGAAATTCATCTAAGAGAAACTGGACGATATTTCGCACAGGTTGCAGATCTCTAACGGGTTCAATTAACCCCATATATACCAGAGTTTTTAAGACTGTTTCCGTATCCTTTTTCAAGACAGCAAAAAAGGTTTCGATCATTTGATCTTTAGCGACGGACTTTAACTCGAACATCGTGCCAAAATCGTAGAAAATTAACTCCCCTTCCTGACTAACTGCCATATTACCTGGATGGGGATCCGATTGGAAAAAACCATCCTGTAATAGTTGTTTGAGATAGGAACAAATCCCCAGTTGAATAATCCCATCTACGTTAATACCATTAGCTAGTAAAGTCTCTCGATCATCGACTTTAATCCCCGGCACATACTCCAAAGTTAATACCTTGCGGGTGGTATATTGCCAGTAAACTAAAGGGACTTTTACTTGAGGATAATTCTTAAAATTTTCCCGAAAGCGATCAGCATTTTTGCCCTCATGAATATAATCAATTTCTTGAAAGAGTAGTTCAAAAAATTCTTGATAGATAGCTTCTAAATTATATTTTTTCACCACGGGTAAAATATTTAACCAACGGGTGAGACGATGCAACAATTCAAAATCGAGATTAAATAGTCCTTCCAGATTCGGTCTTTGTACCTTAATAACGACCTCTTCCCCACTTAATAACCGCGCTCGATGTACTTGTCCTAAACTGGCACAAGCGAGGGGAGACACGGTAAAACTTGCAAATAAATTATCTAGGGGTTGTCCTAATTCTGTTTCAATAACTCGGATCGCTTCTTGACTATTAAATTCGGGAACTCGATCCTGTAATTGGGTTAATTGTTCGATATATTCGAGCGGAATTAAATCTGCTCGCGTCGATAAAGATTGTCCAATTTTAATAAAAGTTGGTCCCAAATTCATGAGGCGATCAACTAACCATTTCGCTCTCCTTTGCCGTTTTTTGCCCCTATTAGCCCCCGTTAAACGATCCCAGAGCAAAAAAGTCAAAAACTGCGTTGTAAAGCTAAATATCTCCAATTGACGAACAATTGGAGATCGCAAGCTTTGCTGCCAATGTAAAGACTTCGAGGAATCAAAGGGAGTAAGCATTAGTTATCAGTTATCAGTTATCAGTTATCAGTCATCAGATGAACGTAGGTTGGGTTGAAGCATGAAACCCAACCCCCGATTATGTTACGCTACCGCTAACCCATCCTACAAATAATTGTGCCTCCCTACTTAATATCCACAGCGTTTCTCGTCAATGTGAAGTATAAATTAAACCTTGCCGAAGCAAGGATTCCAGTCGCAAAAATGTGCTTCATCTATCTGAGAAATGCTGTCAAGTGTTACCTTCCCGTTTCCGAATTCGCCGGTAAAAATCCGGATTTTCAGTTTTTAATCTCTTCGGGTCTAATTCCCCGCCGCTCGCGGCGTACAATAGAAAAATGAGTGAATACATCCATAAGAGCCATAATGTAAGTGTTTTGCTATATCATTTAGTGTTCCCAGCCAAATATCGTAAAGCCGTTTTCGACGAACAGGTAGATAGCTTGTTGAAAGAAGTCTGTCTAGAGATGGAAAAACGATACGAGATAAAGTTTGTAGAAATTGGAGTGGATAAAGATCATGTGCATTTTCTGGTGCAATCAGTACCGACCTATAGTGTGACAAGGATAGTGACAATGATTAAAAGTATAACGGCGAGAGAAATTTTCAAAAAGTGTCCTCAAGTGAAAAAGCAGTTGTGGGGAGGAGAGTTTTGGAGTGATGGATATTACGCAAGTACGGTAGGAAAGCATGGGGATGAAGGTATGATAGCGAGATATGTAAAAGAACAAGATAAAGAATACCTGCAGCTACACCAAAATCTACAATTGAGTCTATTTTGATTCTGATACCCCGTCCGCTTGCGGCGGGGTAGTTCATTAACTGGATTTAGGATCAGAATATTTTCATGCTTGACGGTGTAACTTGTTGCATCGGGACTGACGACCGACTCCTAACCCTAGGAACAGCAAACCCTACTTATAACCTTTTCCCAGACAAGCCGGACAAAGTTAAGTTATATTAAGATTACTCAGAATGCGTCCCCGTCCCATTCAGAAATCTCATGACTCAACCGCAAGCACAACGCATCCTCTACGTTAGACTCCCCTGTAACCCCATTTTCCCCATCGGTGTGGTTTATCTTTCCGACCACGTTCATAAACTATTCCCCGACATCGAACAAAGAATCTTTGACCTTGGTACAGTCCCCCCCTTAGACTTTAACCAAGCACTCGATCGCTGTGTTGACGAATTTCGGCCGACCCTGCTAGTATTCTCCTGGCGGGATATTCAAATATATGCCCCCGTCGGTGGTCGCGGTGGCAATCCCCTGCAAAACGCCTTTGAATTTTACTACGCTAAAAACCCCCTAATCAAGCTGCGAGGTGCTTTAGGGGGTTTAAAGGTGACAACAGCCTACTACGGCGAATTATGGCGGAATCAGGGACTAATTCGCCGAGGGTTGCAGCGGGCCAGAAAATACCATCCCGAAGCGCGAGTTATCGTCGGGGGTGGTGCCGTCAGTGTTTTCTACGAACAACTAAAAACCAAACTGCCCACAGGAACAATTGTATCAGTAGGAGAAGGGGAAACCCTGCTAGAAAAATTCCTCTCCGGCCGGGACTTTAGCGATGAACGTTGTTATGTCGTCGGAGAAACCACACCCCGGCCGCGTTTAATCCACGAATCCCCCACCCCCTTAGAAAAATCCGCTTGTAACTACGACTATATCGCCGGTATTTGGCCGGAATTTTCCTACTATTTCCAAGAAAACGACTTTTATATCGGGGTGCAAACCAAGCGCGGCTGTCCCCACAACTGCTGCTACTGCATCTATACCGTCGTCGAAGGCAAACAAGTACGCATCAATCCCGCCGATGAAGTAGTTAAGGAAATACGCCAATTATACGACCGTGGCATTCGCAATTTCTGGTTTACCGATGCCCAATTTATCCCCGCCAGAAAATTTATCAACGATGTAGAAGAACTATTAGAAAAAATCCTCGCTGCTGGGATGAAAGATATCCATTGGGCTGCCTATATTCGTGCCGATAATCTCACTCCGAAACTGTGCGATTTGATGGTAAAAACAGGCATGAACTACTTTGAAATTGGCATCACCAGTGGTTCTCAGGAATTAGTCCGCAAAATGCGGATGGGCTATAATTTGCGGACAGTTCTGCAAAATTGTCGAGACTTAAAAGCGGCGGGTTTTAATGATCTGGTTTCGGTAAATTATTCTTTTAATGTTATTGATGAAACCCTAGAAACTATTCGTCAAACTATCGCCTATCATCGGGAATTAGAAAATATTTTTGGAGTCGATAAAGTGGAACCAGCCATCTTTTTTATCGGACTACAACCCCACACCCATCTAGAAGAATACGCCTTCAAAAAAGAAATTATTAAACCCGACTACGATCCCATGAGTTTAATGCCCTGGACAGCCAAAAAACTGCTCTGGAATCCCGAACCTTTGGGGTCATTCTTTGGCGAAGTTTGTCTGCAAGCATGGCGACAAAATCCCGATGATTTTGGACGAGAAGTGCTGAAAATTTTGGAAGCAAGACTAGGGAAGGCCGATTTAGAATCCGCTTTAACCGCACCGATAGAAACTAAGAAAAAAGTCTTAACTCCTGCTTAAAAATTATCAGATCCCCCCGCCTATCGGCAGCCCCCTTATCAAGGGGGGCGGGGGGGATCGAACCTAAAATCCATTTTAAATTTAATTATAACCAGCTACTTAGAAACTAAGGAAAAAGTCTTAACTCCTGCTTAAAAATTAATTTTAGTCAATCCCAAGGCGGCAATTAGCGTTACCATGAGTCTGAAATCAGGAGATGATCAAAATCCCTTTACCGGTAACTGCCAAATGACCGACCATCGCCTCCATGGGCTAGAATTAGCGGAATATATCGCCCTAGGATTAACCCTGCTTACCCTTATCGCCATGGGTGCGGGGTTTTTGCCTTTGTTCCTCCTAGTCGTGACTTTCGGGTTGAATATTCTCAATCGTCTCCGAGAAAGAACCAGGCAACTTCAACGCTTAACCGAGATAACCGGTCATTTACAGAGTCAGTGGGAAGAAGAAAAAGAAGCTTTATCGGCCCAAATACAGTCCCTCGATCCCGCAGTGGCCAGGGATAACGCCCTTGCGGTCGCAACGCGCTCGCTACGCGAGATCGCAGAATTAGAGGAGAATATTCTCGCCCTCGAACAGTCCTACAATCAAATTATTCAATATATCAACCGTAACGCGCTGCTGGAACGCATCGAACATCTGGAAAAATCCTACAGTCGCTTAAACAGAGAGATTGTGCCGCTTAACGAAGAATCGGCGGATATTCCCGCCATAAAAGCGGAAAATGAGCCACAAATCACCCTACCTACCCTTAATTTAACTCCCACTTCCCCCCCTGTCCCCCATTGGCACTATTATCGCCGTCTGAGCGCCCATCGGGAAATGATTACAGCGATCGCAATTACCGAGGATCAACGGTTTTTAATTAGCGTTAGTTGGGATCGTACCCTAAAAATCTGGGATTTTGCGAGGGGAACCCTGATTAATACGGTGGAAGCTCACGATCAGGGCATTTTAGCCCTAGCAGTCACTGGAAACGGCGATTATCATCTAGCGACGGGAGGATTCGATCAAACCGTTAAATTATGGACGTTAGCCGGCGATGGCAGTAGTCTGGAATTAAATCAAATTTTCCTCGGTCATCTCGGTTCGATTCACGGCCTGGATTTTGCCCCCCGTTGGCATTTTTTGGTTAGCGGTAGTTACGATCAAACCCTAAAACAGTGGAATTTAGAGCAGGAAAACGAAGAATTTAGCTCCTATGACAGTCTGGGGGCAATTTATGCCCTAGCAGTGGCTCCTAATCAAGATTTTATCGCCGCAGCTGGAGGTGATGGCACTGTCACCCTCTGGCAATTGGGATCGGGAGCAAAAATCGCCGTCTTATCCGGTAACGTTTCTTCGGTGCAGAGTCTGGCGATCGCTGCTGATAGTCAGATTATTGCCGCCGGTTGTGTGGATGGGACGGTGAAAATCTGGCAATACAACCCGGAGAAAAGCGGTCATTTTGCGCCAATTCGGGTGATCAATGCCCATAATGGTCAGGTGACAAGCTTGGTATTTGCAGAGCAGGGTCAATGGTTATTTACCGGGGGAACCGACGGAGAGATTAAAATCTGGTTAGCCAATTCTCAACAGGCGATCGCAACTCTTAGCAGCGACAATGGGCGATCATCGCCGATCTCCAGTTTAGTTCTCAGCCCCGATTATTGTCACCTAGCAGCGGCCGCGGCCGACGGCAGCATCACCATCTGGGAAAATATCACTTAATGGTCGATCGAACTAGAAAAATTGTATAATGTAATGTCCCGGACTCGATCGGGCCAGTTTGACCCCAAGAAAAAGTGACTGAGTTAACCGTCGTTTCTGCCCAATAGTTGTCATCGGGGCATCGAGAACGCGAGAGCGATCGCTTATCCCAGAATCATTACCCATAGTAAAAAATTCAGAATGAAGACTCCAACAGATCAAAGATTTGATTACGTCAAAATCGGTTTAGCGTCCCCCGAGAGAATTCGGCAATGGGGAGAAAGAACCCTACCTAACGGTCAAGTCGTCGGAGAAGTAACCAAACCAGAAACGATCAACTATCGGACTCTTAAACCGGAAATGGATGGGTTATTCTGCGAGAAAATTTTTGGTCCCTCGAAGGACTGGGAATGTTGGTGCGGTAAATACAAACGAGTCCGTCACCGGGGAATTGTCTGTGAACGTTGCGGGGTGGAAGTCACCGAGTCCCGGGTACGTCGTCATCGCATGGGTTTTATCAAATTAGCCGCCCCCGTCACCCACGTTTGGTATCTTAAAGGTATTCCCAGTTATCTCAGTATCCTGCTCGATATGCCCCTGCGGGACGTGGAGCAGATCGTCTATTTTAATGCCTATGTGGTTCTCGATCCGGGCAATGCCGGCAATCTTAGTTATAAACAACTCCTCAGCGAAGATCAATGGTTAGAGATCGAAGAAGAAATCTACGCGGAGGACTCGGAATTAGTCGGCATTGAAGTGGGTATCGGGGCCGAGGCTATCCAAAGACTCTTACAGGAAATTAACCTGGAAGAAGAAGCGGAAAGACTGCGGACGGAAATTGTCGAAAGTAAGGGGCAAAAACGGGCAAAATTAATTAAACGTCTCCGGGTAATCGATAACTTTGTCGCCACGGGTTCTCAGGCAGAATGGATGGTTTTAAGCGTAATTCCCGTGATTCCCCCCGATTTACGCCCGATGGTGCAGTTGGACGGCGGCCGTTTTGCCACCTCTGACCTGAACGATCTCTACCGTCGGGTGATTAACCGCAATAACCGTTTATCCCGTCTGCAAGAAATTCTCGCTCCCGAAATTATCGTCCGCAATGAAAAACGGATGTTACAGGAGGCCGTCGATGCTTTAATTGATAACGGTCGTCGCGGTCGCACGGTGGTGGGGGCCAATAATCGCGCCCTGAAGTCTTTATCGGATATTATCGAGGGTAAACAGGGGCGTTTCCGTCAAAATCTCCTCGGTAAACGGGTGGACTATTCGGGACGTTCGGTTATCGTTGTTGGTCCGAAATTGAAGATCTATCAATGCGGTTTACCCCGGGAAATGGCGATCGAATTGTTCCAACCCTTCGTTATCCATCGTTTAATTAAATTAGGCATCGTCAATAATATCAAGGCAGCCAAGAAAATGATCCAACGGGGGGATGCCAATGTTTGGCACGTCTTGGATGAGGTGATCACGGGACACCCGGTGATGTTAAACCGCGCCCCTACCCTGCACCGTTTGGGCATTCAAGCGTTTGAACCGATACTGGTGGAGGGCCGGGCGATTCAGTTACATCCCCTCGTCTGTCCCGCTTTTAACGCTGACTTTGACGGGGACCAAATGGCCGTACATATTCCCCTCTCCCTGGAGGCACAATCGGAAGCACGCTTGTTGATGTTGGCCTGTCATAATATTCTCTCACCGGCGACCGGTCGCCCGATTGTTGCCCCTTCTCAGGATATGGTTTTGGGTTGTTATTATCTCACGGCCGAAAATCCCAAAGCCCAAAAGGGTGGGGGTCGTTATTTCGCCAGCATGGATGACGCTATTCACGCTTTTGATCAGGGATTGGTGGATCTGCACGCTTCCGTGTGGTTGCGTTTACCGGTGGGAGAAAAGGTGAAAACCAATAAACCGGATGAGGAAGTCCTGGAAACGGAAACTCTCCCCGATGGCAGCATTTGGAAATATTATCGGGAACGCAAAACCCGGGAGAAGGACGGTCAGATAATTTCCCAGTATGTGCGTACGACTGTAGGGCGAATTATCTACAATAAGACGATTCTAGAGGCTTTGGTGGTCTAGAGAGAGATTAGGTTAGGGTGGGCATTGCCCACCTTAATTTTTAGGCTAAAGCGGCAATACATTCTATTTCCACTAGCACATCTTTGGGAAGACGGGCCACTTCCACACAGGCCCGGGCCGGGGCAGTTTCCGGGGGGAAATAACGGGCATAAACTTGATTCATCGCCCCGAAATTGGCTAAATCCGAGAGAAAGACGGTAGTTTTCACCACATTTGACCAATTAGCCCCAGCAGCGGTTAAAATGCCCTCTAGATTGGCCATAACTTGTTCGGTTTGGGTGCTAATTTCCCCGGAGACGATTTCACCCGTGACGGGATCTAGGGGAATTTGTCCCGCAACAAAGAGAAAAGGACCAGGAGCGGCGATCGCTTGATTATAGGGACCCACAGGGGCCGGAGCTTTATCAGTACGGATGACCTGATTATTCATGGGCAGGATAGTTACAAAAGATGACATTGAATCAATTGAATATTTTCCCAGTTTTTTGATCGCTTGCAGTTAATTTTCGCCGGTTAGGGGATTTAATTTTGACTAAGCGATCCTGTGAGAAAAGTCGATCGATGACTCACTTTGTACCTGTACGAATCATCTTAAATCCATACACATAAATATCTGCGAATCCATATCTTTTTTCTTTTTCGCGCCATTGAGCAAGACCAATTTCGCTTAAAAGCTCGGCAAATCTATCGAAATCAGGTATTATTGACCGTGCGGTACGTTCCCACACTTGATTGAGTTCTTCCCTAGAAGGTAAAGCAGAAATTCCTTCTAAAGCTCGGAAAAAATTCTCTAGGTCAGGATATTCTTGTCTAATAGCCTCACAGCGTTCTTCAGAAGCTTTTTCTAAACCAATTTCTAGAGATTTTGCTCGCAATAAGCGATCAGTTGGTGACTGAATTGATGACTGTCCTTTGTAGGTTAATTCTTGTGCTTTTGCTCCTTGTAATAGAGCGCTTAAACTGCGAGGAAAAGTAGTACCACTAGAATCTGTTAAACGCTCATAAACCCATCGATAAACGTATTTAGCGTTATTGCCACTTCGTCGGCGACTGCCCCAAAGTAATTCTAAGGCACGATTTAGAGCTTCTTCCGTTGCTTGATCGATACTTTCCACGGGAGCAAAACGAGCGACTAACTCTTTAAATTTTGGCGAGAGAAAAGCTTGACGGAGAGCTAATCTCAAGAAATCTATTCTCGTCCATTGTAGAAGTAAATCTCGTCCATTGAAGTGACTTTTATTATCAAAGTTAAGACGTTTCCAGATATCTTCTCTCAGAAATATTTTAAAACGAATTGCTGTTAGTGTCTTAGCATCACAAGCTTGAACAAACTGAAATAAACCGGTGAGAGCTTGTTGACGAATACCCTCTCTCTCTGGGAAATCTTCATCTAAATCATCATAAAGAAACCAGAGAGTCTGCTGCTCTTTTAATTGTTTCTTATTAACTAGAAATAAAGCATCTATAATCAGGAGAGTCAAATTTGGATCCGTTGCTAATTGAACTAAAGCTTCAGTATGTTCCGATTGCCAATTTTTCGAGGGTAATCCTTGAAAAATTCGTTTAATCGCCTGAAATTTTGCCCCCTGTTGACCAGTAAAGATACTATTTTGATATTTTTTGTACACATTTATCAGCAAATAAGCTCGCCAAACTGCTTCCCAGGTACCTTTTTTTTCTCGCAATTCTTGATTTATATACTGGAATTCATCCCGGGATGGACGACTATTATTATAGCTCCCATGACCAGATAATAAAGTCACATGATCTAGACGACTATAGGCCAATTTTCGTGCCTCAGACTCCTTCTGCAGTAGTAACAAATAAAGTGCTGTCTTTCCTGTTCCCTTACGACCTCTGATCAGACAAGTTGCTTGATCAAGAAATTTATCAAAGTTAGCAGTTTTCTGAAATAAAAGACTAATATCTGAACGGATATCTCCCGCATTTAATGGCATGAAATTAAGACTTTCAATAACTTGCCAACGTTGTTTGGAACTGGCCAGAATGTTTTGCAAGCGAATTTCATTGGTATCTTCATCGATTAAGTTAGCAATGCGAGTATAATAATCCAGTAATCCAGTGACAGGATAACGGTCTGCTAGAGCGATCGAGGGAATATAAGGTATGATTAAATAGTCTTCTAAATCTATATCTAAATCATGATCGGTAGTTTCATCTATATCTATATTTTTGTCAATATATTTTTGTAAAATTTGCCAAGCATGAGTAACTTTAGCTATTCCTGTATCACTTAAATCGGGAACAGGTGAAAAAACAAAATTAAGCGAAAGTCGGCCAAAAGAAGTCAAAGATTGCAAAAGAAGCTCGATTCCTTTTTGATTTTGTTCGTTAGGAAATAAAAAAATAATTGCTTCGTTGGCTGCCTGTAGTAAAGATAAAGCTCCCCATTCATTGATTCCAGTACACGAATCTACTAAGATAAGATCAGGTTTTAACTGATTTTGAATCTCTCGACTAAAAGTTGACCAGAGTGTTTCCCCATTATCGAGAATTGTTGTTGCTCGCAGATCATCAACTTTAGTAATGTAATCAAGACTCAAATCACCCGCAGGAACAATAAATAGTCTTCCCGTTGCATCGGGAATATTAACTTCTCCAAATATTTCAGTGATATTAATCTTTGCTTTTACACCTTCTGGTAAATAGGATTTTTCATAAAAATAGTCCACAATTCCGTATTTCGGTGAGGGATTTAAGGGGAAAGCTGTGCTTAACCCCGGTGCTTCTAAATCCAAGTCAACAGCTACTACTTTACGACCTCGCATCGCTAAAATCCAAGCAACATGAATTAAAGCAGTTGTCCTACCTACTCCCCCTTTAAAAGAATAAAAAGTTACGGTTCTAGGAAGACAAAGTTCGGGAGAAGACGGTGATTGATTTTGTGGATTAGTTGACCACAAAGCTAAATCTTGCCAAGTGTGAATTGATTTTGCGTCCAGAAGTTGTGGAGCTTTTAGATCGAGAGAGGCTGCCTCCTGAATAGTATATAAAGATATAAAACCTAAAGATTTATGCTGTTGTTCTATGTCATTTTTAACCGCTTCTCTTCGCTGAGTTGTTGATAAATTTTCAAACTTATCACTGACGATAGTTATATTCAAAAGTCCAGCAGTAGATACATTGAGATCAACCCATTCTTGAGCTTCTTTTTGAACATATATATCTGTTAATTTTTGTTTCAGTGATCTTAACCAAGTTTCTGACATAACTATCTCCTTAAAGTTGAGTAGCTTGTTTCTGAAGCCATCTTTTCAGACCTGTATAAGCTGATAACCACTCTTTGTATTTATCGTCATTCGGTTCACTGCTGGAATAACGCATAGTTATAAAATTTTGACTAGGATTTTCTACTATATTAATCCATTTTATCACCTCTGGAAAATTTTGAACTCTCGAATAGAGACGATTATGACGTTTTAAAGCATCTGTAAAACTGTGACCAGGATTAGTTATGGTATGTCCGGGGTTATTGGAATCAGTTTTCCATTCTTGACTGGATACCGAAGCTAAGATCATAGATTTCAGCAAACATTCGATCGTAATACCTCCAAAGTGCATAGCAGCTATTTTCCTATTAGATTCACAAAGTATTTCTGTATCTTGATGACGTTGTAAAAAAGCTGATTGGTAATCTTCCATCCCTAATTATCTATTCCCTAGAGTTAATACCTGTGAATAAGTTTTTAGCTGAGGATTAAACAAGGGTACTTTATTAAACAATAAAGCACCCTTTTAATTTAGCTTAGAACTCTCCTTTTAAAGCGGCATTACAGCGCTCGCAAATAGTGGGATCATCGGCAAATTTTCCCACTTGAGTGGAATAATTCCAACAGCGATCGCATTTTTCGCCGTCTGCTTTGACAATTCCCACCGAAACAAATTCCGATTCTCCCTTATATTCTGCGGTTTGAATCGCGCTAATATCACTGACTAATTCCACTTGAGAAGAGAGAAATAGATAACGCAATTCATCGACTTTATTTCCCGTTAAACTATCACAATTGTTGAATAATTCTAACTCCTTTTGTAAGGTTTCATCGGGAACATAAAGTAAAACTTTTGCCTCTAAAGAAGCACCGATCGCTTTATCATTTCTGGCAGTTTCCATCACCTTATTAACTTCGGTGCGTAGCTGCCGGAATTTGGACCATTTATCGGCCAATTCGCGATTATTCCAAGCAGGATCGATGTTTAGCCATCCCGACTCAAATACCGATAAATAAGGAGTTTTGTAGGGGAGAAATTGCCAGATATCTTCCGCTAGATGAGACAGGACAGGAGCGATCGCTTTAGCGAGATTTTCTAAAGCAATAGCATAGACTGTTTGACAACTGCGACGACGGAAAGAATTAGGATCAGAAATGTATAAACGATCCTTAGCGATGTCGATATAAAAGTTAGATAAATCGACAACACAAAAATTCTGTACCGTCTGGAAAAAGCGGAAAAATTGGAAACTTTCAAAAGCTGCCGTTACTTCCGTAAACACCTCCGAGATACGATGTAACATATAGCGATCGATCTCCGGTAGATCTTCATAAGCTACCGCATCCTTAACGGGATCAAAATCATTTAAACTCCCCAGTAAAAACCTGGCAGTATTCCGGATTTTATTACGGATATCTACCAACTGTTTAAGAATATTTTGACCGATATTCACATCATTGGTATAGTCCACCGAGGACACCCATAACCGAATCACATCCACCCCATAAGCGGGTTCTTTTTTCTGGTCTTTACCACCATTAATGATCACATTGGGATCGATGACATTACCCAGAGATTTACTCATTTTTCGTCCCTGTTCATCCAAAACAAAACCGTGAGTTAACACCGTTTTATAGGGAGCAATACCATTAGCAGCGACACTGGTTAATAAACTCGATTGAAACCATCCCCGATGCTGATCCGATCCTTCTAGATACATATCCGCAGGATAACTTAATTCTGGTCGAGCATTAGCCACCGCATTCCAACTAGAACCAGAATCAAACCACACATCCATAGTATCCATTCCCTTGCGATAACTGCGACCATTATCGCGATAACTGGGAGGTAACAATTCCTCTACCGATAACTCCCACCAAGCATTAGAACCCTTGACTGCGAAGATAGCTTGAACGTGATTAATCGTCTCCTCAGTTAACAGAGGTTCATTCGTTTCTTCGTCATAAAAAACAGGAATAGGAACCCCCCAACTGCGCTGACGAGAGATACACCAATCGCTTCTTTCACTAACCATAGAAGTGATGCGATTCTTACCTGTTGCGGGAATCCAACGCACCGAATCAATTGCTTCTAAAGCTAATTCCCTGAATCCTTCCACGGAAGCAAACCATTGTTCCGTTGCGCGGAAAATTGTCGGTTTTTTGGTTCTCCAATCGTAGGGATATTTATGCTGATATGCTTCTTCTTTGAGTAAGGCACCCTTTTCTGTCAGTGCTAAAATTATCGCTTCATTAGCATCTTTCAGGACATTTAAACCCGCAAATTGTCCCGCTTCTGCGGTGAAATTTCCCTTATCATCCACGGGAGAAAGTATCGGTAAACCGTAACGTTGTCCGACGATATAATCCTCCTGACCATGGCCAGGTGCAGTATGAACTAATCCGGTGCCGGAATCAGTGGTGACATAATCCCCACCGATGAGAATCGCACTTTCTCTGTCAAACAAAGGATGACGATATTTAGTATGTTCTAATTCCAGACCTTTAACCGTTGCTTTAATCGTCAAAGTTGTGTTAAAAATGTCGGCCAATTTTTCGACTAAATCCGTCGCTACGATTAGATAATTAGACTCGCTGGTTTCCACCACTGAATAGTTTAATTCTGGGTTCAATGCGACAGCCAAATTCCCGGGTAAAGTCCAAGGGGTAGTGGTCCAGATAGCCACGGATAAATTAGGCAAAAATGGCGTTAAAACCGGGGTTGAAACTGACGTAATCGGAAAAGCAACATAGACACTGCGGGAAGTGTGACCTTCGGGATATTCTAATTCTGCCTCAGCTAAAGCGGTTTGAGAACTAGGACTCCAGTGAACCGGTTTTAGTCCCCGATAAATATAACCTTTCAGGGCCATTTTTCCGAATACGGCAATTTGAGCAGCCTCGTATTCGGGTTTTAGGGTTAAATAGGGATTTTCCCAGTCTCCCCAGACTCCATACCTTTTGAAACCTTCACACTGTTCTTTTTGCGTTTGAAGGGCAAAATCGTGGGCTTTCTGACGTAATTTTAAAGGGGTTAGACCCTCTTTTTCCGAGCTTTTGAGACTTTGTAAAACCTTCAGTTCGATCGGCAACCCGTGACAATCCCAACCCGGCACATAGCGCACTTTGTAGCCTTGCAGCAGTTTATATTTATTGATAATGTCTTTGAGAATTTTATTTAAAGCATGACCGATATGCAGGGATCCGTTAGCGTAGGGGGGACCATCGTGGAGAATAAATAATTCTTTGGGGTTATTTTGCGCTAATTTCTCGTATATTTGCTCATCTTGCCAGAATTTCTGGATTTCTGGCTCACGTTTGCTGGCATTTGCTCGCATATCAAAGTCAGTTTGAGGCAAATTAACGGTATCTTTGTAACTTTTAGCGTTGGACATTCTGGCAAACCTATGGATATCAATCGTTTTCGGGATTCATTCCTAAATAACGTCTCTTTGAGAGTCGTTATCTCTATTCTGTCACATAACTGTAATACAAATATTACAAGTGACAATCAATGATCTATAAGTCTAGCGAGATTGAGTCCAAGAGCGATGATTCCCAAAGGCTATAATTTAGTTATTCGAGGATAGGGAGCATGGGGACGATGGTGACGAATCCTAATTTTTTTTATGTCTCTCCAGAAGTGTATCTAGAAGGGGAAAGAGTCAGTCCGATCAAGCACGAGTACCGAAAAGGACGGATTTATGCGATGGTAGGCGCAAAAAAGCCCCATATTGTCTTAAATACAAATCTAGCTACTTTATTGAGTATCCATCTCGATGATAGTCCCTGTCTTGTTCTCACTTCCGATATCAAAGTCCGGTTAGAGGAGGCAAATTGTTATTATTATCCCGATATTACGGTGCTTTATGACGAGAGAGAGATTAACAATACCGATGATTTTATTCTTTATCCCCTTCTGATTATTGAAGTATTATCGAAATCTACGGAATCCTTTGATAGGGGTGATAAATTTAGCGATTATCAAACCTGTCCCACCCTAAAAGAATACATTCTTATTCATCAAAACCAGATGAAAATTGAATGTCACCGTCGCGAGGATTCGGGAGTTTGGCAAGAACAGATCTATGAAGCGGGAGATGAGGTAGAATTTACCAGTGTAGGATTCCGGGGATTGATCGCTTCTATCTATCGGAAAGTCCCTGGTTTGATATAATTACAATTATTTTTTGACATCGCACTTTTAGGTCTCTAATTCTCTAAAGCTTCAAATTGACGTAAAGCAAGACTAGAACCTTGATTCCAGCCTAATTCAACATAATAGGGAAAAAGTTTCTTGATATTTATATCGGGAAAGAGACGACTATTTTCGCTTTCTTGATAACCGTCTTCTCTGAACAGATATATTTTTAATTCTTCCCGACGATAAACCCACAATTCGGGTATTTTCAACAATTGATAAGCTGCTACATCAGTCAGAGAAGTAAAATCCACTTCTATAGCTAAATCGGGAGGAGGATCAACAGTTAAATCAATTCTCTCTTTGCCTAAAATTGCCTCTCTATTATCAATATAAAAACAGGTATCTGGCTCTACTCCCGCTTCTCCCGGAATTTTGGCTCTTCGGGAATTGTTATGCAAATAATTAACTTAAAATAAAATTCAATGAGAGTACCTAAGCTCAAAAGTAGCTGAAATTCATACAGGAAAGGACTTAAGGCACAAATAAGTTAATATCAAAAGA
>NZ_JADEVX010000087.1:0-18101 GCF_015207925.1 Microcystis sp. LEGE 00066
AGATAGATTTATTTTTTTCCCCCAATCCCGAACCCAACCCCGATTATCTGGGATTATTAGGCAGAATTGTCCTTAATACTGTCTTAATTGAACCCTATCGCAATCCTCCCAACCGTAGCGAGATTCGTAATTGTTTAGCAAAACTTTTGGCGATTTTATCCGAACTGCAAAGACAAGCCAAACGGGAAAATCAGAGCTACAATAATGAAGATAATGCCCCTCGTTTGTGGATTTTATCCCCTTCCGCTAGTCTGACTCTTTTAGAGAGTATTGGGGCAAAATTAGACCCAGATTGGCCAGAAGGAGTCTATTTTCTTCCCTTGCTTTATCGCACGGCAATTATCGCTATTAATCAATTGCCTGTGACTGCTGAGACTCTTTGGTTAAGATTATTAGGACGGGGAAAAACGCAAAACCAAGCGGTGCGAGAATTGTTAGAATTACCTCAAGGTAATGCTTTCCGGGAAAATGTGCTGGAATTATTGATTAGTTGGCGGGTTAGTATGGAAGTAAATAACATCCTGGAAACTGAGGATAGAGAGGTGTTTATGACCTTATCTCAAACCTATCAGGAATGGAAGGAAGCAACTAAACGGGAAGGACTCGAACAAGGACTTGAACAAGGACTAGAGCGAGGAAAACTAGAGGGTAAACTGGAATCTATTCCCCGTTTGCTGGCCTTGGGTTTAAGTGTGGAACAAATCGCTCAAGCTTTGGATTTAGACTTAGAACAAGTCCGACAAGCTATTCAAGAAACTTCATGAAACCCCATGACCAATTTGCCAAAAATTACCTTGAACAATTACTTTCTCCCCTGGGAATCGTCGAAATCAGCAAAGAAGTCAGCGACGAAACTCGACAGATAGATTTATTTTTTTCCCCCAATCCCGAACCCAACCCCGATTATCTGGGATTATTAGGCAGAATTGTCCTTAATACTGTCTTAATTGAACCCTATCGCAATCCTCCCAATCGGAGCGAGATTCGTAATTGTTTAGCGAAACTTTTGACGATTTTATCCGAACTGCAAAGACAAGCCAAACGGGAAAATCAGAGCTACAATGAAGATAATGCTCCTCGTTTGTGGATTTTATCCCCTTCCGTTGGTATCACTGTTTTAGAAGGATTTGGGGCAAAATTAGACCCAGATTGGCCAGAAGGAGTCTATTTTCTTCCCTTGCTTTATCGCACGGCAATTATCGCTATTAATCAATTGCCTATCACTCCTGAGAGGTAGTGATTCGGTAAATACTCGGGAGCATCTCACTTATGCAGAGAATACAAAGGTTATGGAAAAACTACTTGAATAATCGGAGTCTCCCCAAAAGGAAAACTGCGTACCTCACTATTAAGATAACTACTGTATTCAGTTTTCTTACCCGGTGTCCGTCAACCGGGAGGAATGCCGATAGCTGGTCAAAACCACTAAGATAGGACGGCGAGAGTAACTAAAGACGATTTTTTTGGTAAGATCAAAGCTAAACTAACCATCACGCCCTCTTGAGGGAATATTTATTTATGAGCGATATAGGGTTTATTTTGACGATAATCAACAATTTCCTACAAATTTACTCGGTAATCCTAATTGTTAGGGTTTTACTGACTTGGTTCCAAAATGCTGGTTGGGCCTATCAGATTATGTCTTTTCTCAGTCCGATTACCGATCCTTATTTAAACCTCTTTCGCTCGATTATCCCACCCCTAGGCGGGATGGACTTGTCCCCGATCCTCGCTTTCCTGCTCCTCAACGTTGTTCAGAGTGTCGTAGCCACAGGGGCTAGCAGTCTGGTCAGCAGCGGTTTCTAAATCCGGGGATCAACACTACTGGTAAAACCGGAAGCTTTGAATTTTTCCAGTCGCAAGGGGGTTGGTTGATTGGTAGAAACAGAAATTCTGATCTCGAAATCACTAATCCCCGGCGGCACTTCGGGAATCGCCCCCACCCGGCTACGATTTTGTAAAGCCGGTTCCCCGTTAGCATCGTAAATCCGACCAAAAACATCGGCATCATAGACGGTTTTGCCGGAATTATTTTTAGCTTTGCCGGTGATTAAAAAACAATTAGCTGGAAAACTGGTTCCCCCACTGGTGACACTCCCCTCGGCTAATTCGGGGGGACAGTCTTTATAAGATACATCTAATAGTTGAATTGGGGTCAAAGCTTGAGCAGTAGGGATGATAAGCCAGCTAGACAGCCAGAAAAGAACAGAAAGGAGCAAAACGGTGAGCGAGCGTGGTGTCATAGATGAGTGATTTTACGGTATGATTTCCCCAATACTTAGATTATCGTGGATCGTCACCCTTTGAAATCAGCTTTTTTAGGACTCTCATGGATCGAGATGAGATTGAAACCACTCTCAAAGCGGCTTTTCTCCAGTGTGAGGCTTTATTCTGTCCTCTCAATCAACAACAAAAAGAAATTTTGTTAGAGGTGTTTTTTGAGCGAAATTCCCTCGCTGATGGCAATCCCCTCGACGAATTAACATCTATGCAAAGGGAGATTTTACTGGAATTTATCCTCAAACAAGAACGGGAAAATTTAGCTTGGAAAAGTTCCCTCCTCAATGATTGGCTTAATGATCGCCCTTCCGGTGCGGTACAATTTATCCGCGATCGGTATGGCTTGGCTTGGTTGAATAGCATAAAACCGATTCATTGGCAAGAATATTTACAAAAATTAAGGTTAACCAGAGAAAAATTACAGGTAGGAGATGCGATCGAGGTGTCTAATGGATTATGGGAATGGATTCCCGCAGACGCTGCCGATAGTTGCGACTGGTTTCCCTGTGAGGTAATAGAAGTAAATGAAAGTGAGGATGACTCCCCCCCCTGTTAGTTGCCGTATTCGCTTTCAAAACGGTGAAGAATGGGAAATACAAGGAATATATCGGTGGAATCGCCCTAATTGGCGTTTTCTGACCTGAAGGAAGATCACTGCTCGGTTATCGGCTAAAATTTAAGATATGTAAAGAAGGAAGATAAATTTTATGGCCGCTAATGTTGAGATCTATACTTGGAGTTCCTGTCCTTTCTGTATCCGCGCTAAAGCATTACTCAAGAAAAAAGGGGTGGAGTTTACCGAATATTGTATCGATGGCGATGAAGGAGCGCGAGCCAAAATGTCCGATCGCGCCAATGGACGTACAAGTGTACCACAAATTTTTATAAACGATCAACACATCGGGGGCTGCGATGACATCTATGCTTTAGAGAGAAGTGGTGGTTTAGCTCCCCTGTTGCAGAATTAAGGATAAAAACTATTAATGAAACTAGCCTTTATTATCGATCCGATCGAGTATTTAGATCCGGGCCATGATACCAGTGTAGCTATCATGGAAGCGTCCCAATTATTAGGACATGAAGTCTGGATGACTTCCATCACAGATCTCAGTGCGATTGCGGGAAAAGCTTGGGCAAAACTAACTAAAGTTGAACTGGTTCCTGTGGAGTTAAAAGATAATCATTGGGTGGCTGTATCTCAATGGTATCAAAGACAAGAGACAGTTTTTACCTGCCTAGAAAACTTCGATTTTGTCTGGATGCGAAAAGACCCACCCGTGACAATTACCTATCTTTATGCCACCTATTTATTAGACTTGATTGATCCCAAAAAAACTCAGGTAATTAACTCAACTAGGGGTTTACGCCATGCCAACGAAAAGTTATATACTATTCACTTTGCTCAGGTAATGCCAGCTACAATTGTTTCCCAAGATAAAGCAACGATTAGGGAATTTGTCAACCAAAAAGGGGCGGCAGTTATGAAACCTTTGGGGGGTAAAGCAGGGGAGGGAATTTTATTTCTTAGTCCCGAAGATCGCAATCTCAATTCAATGATTGAAATTAGCACAAAATGGGGACAAGAACCGGTAATGATTCAAGATTATTTACCAGCTGCCAAAGAAGGAGATAAACGCATTATTGTCCTCAATGGTGAACCCATCGGGGCAGTTAATCGCATTCCTACTGGTTCAGAATTTCGCGGTAATATGGCTGTGGGTGGACGAGTAGCAAAAACAGAAATCAGCGATCGAGAATTAGAAATCTGTGCCACTTTAGCCCCAAAATTACGAGAAGATGGCCTGTATTTTGTCGGATTAGATGTGATTGGTGGCTATCTCACGGAAGTTAATGTCACCAGTCCCACCGGCATTCGCGAGATCGATCGATTAAACAATGTTAGTTTAGGTCAACAGGTGATTAAATGGCTAGAAAATTTTTCGGGAAATGGAGAGTATTTTCAGTGAACAGCAAACAGTAAACATTAATCAGCGAAAAGACAGTAGGAAACTTCTATTTAATACTGCTCACTTAAAACTCAAATCTGATAACTGATAACTTACCCACTGATAACTGATAACTGATAACTGATAACTGTAAAAAAATGAATGCTTTATCAATACCGACGTGGATAGTTCATGTATCGAGTGTCGTAGAATGGATAGCGGCGATCTGGTTAGTCTGGACCTATAGCGACATCAGTAGCGATCGATCGTGGCGAATGTTATCTTGGGGGATGTTACCCGCTTTAATTGGGGCTATGTGTGCCTGTACATGGCATTTTTTTGATAATATCAGTGCCTTATCCTGGTTAGTCACCCTACAGGCAGCCATGACTGTCTTAGGAAATTTTACCCTCTGTGCTGCCGGTTGGTGGCTGTGGCGTTCCAGTAAAATTAGCGTTAACAATGAATAAAGAGAGTTTATTTGCCATTTCCCTGTTTCCCTATCTGGGGTTTCTTTGGTTTGTCACTCGTTCAGGAAAAATGCCCCGTTTAGCCTTAATTGGCTTTTATGTGCTGTTAATCTTCGTTTTTATCACCATTCCTGCCGGTATCTACGCCAAAATCCACTATGGTCAAGAATTAGCTAACGTCGATTGGTTACACGGCAGTGCCGAATTTTTCCTCACCCTCTCGAATATTCTCGTTGTCTTAGGTTTTCGTCAGGCAATTTTAGCCAAAAAGGGAGCAGCGAGTGGGGAGAAAATCATAAGTCCGAAATAATTAAGTGTTTATACTCATTGTCAATCTCGATGACTCTGATTACAATTCAGAAATAAAATTTATATTTTGTCAGTGCTATTGAACATAATGTGTACGGAAATATATAAGCTCATAACAAATAAGACGAGGAAAAGCAAAATAATTTGAGGTTTGGGGCTAAATACTAGCGCAGTTTATCGATTTATTTTTTCTACCATTGTTCCTTGTCAGAACTCATAAAATTGGGCTCTAGGGCAATTTACAGCAGATTTAAATCGAGTTTATATATACCCTTATAGTTTTAAATCCAGGAGGTAATATTTGAATATCTTCACAGCCCCCTTATCGGAAAGGTACAGAAAGTACGTATCTTTTAATACTTATGTTCCTAATGTTGCCATAAGCAATGTACTTCTGTGGAGTGCTATTATTATTTCCTATTGTATAGTTAATGCTCCTAAGGATAAATTATCAGGGGCTTTAACTAAGTTATTGAGTATTTTCAAAGAATATCTGAATGTAACATCCCTGCAAAATACTATCCTGTATCAAGTTTTAATTCCTCTGAAAGGGTTACTATTTTCTGTCTCATTTTTGATAATAATATCACCATTAATTATCGATTTATTTAATTCTAAATCGGTTTGGAAAAAGATAAAAATTAGATATTTAGCTTGCGTGGCATTAATTATATTTATTATTTTGTCTCTGCTAGTATTTCCTTACTCTTATCCCGAAGGATTAAATTCAAATGTATCTGGGCTATCGGGAATGGGAGTAGAATATGGCAGAATGACTAGAGACCCTTTTTCGGAAAATACAGGCTGGTATTATCGCAGAATTTTAAAACCTTTCATTGCTTACTTTTTACAATTCAGAGGTTTTTTTCTTTACTATGTTTTCTCTTTGGTTAACACCTACCTACTGATCTGGATAACTTTAATATTTTTTGAAGCTAGAAAATATTTTCGTTACCTTGATAATCCCCAAAAACAGTGGACTGCATCTTCTCTATCACCAACTCAGAAGTTCTTATTCTACTTATCCCTAGCTACCAGTAGCTATATAATGGTTGATTTTATCTGGGTTGGTTATGTGGATCAAATAAGTTTTATTTTAATCCTTTTAATGGCGATTATTCCCATGAGTAGTCAAGGAAGAATGTCAGTCATTGCTCTTTGTTTACTTAATCATGAATCTAGCCTATTTGCCCTTGTGCCACTAATTATTTTTTGTTTTCCTAAAAAAGAGATTTTTCAAGCTTTACTTGCCATCGCATTTTATCTTCTGATTTGGTTTGCTACACGGGGAAGTATGGCTAATGCTTTAGCAACTCATTCAGAAGTATCTGTGTTCAAGATATTTTTGGAAAATTGGCAACTGGGAATGATAGGAATTTTTTTCTCCTATAAGTTGTTATGGTTAGTTTTTGCTCTGTTAAGCTATTTTCTTCTGATGAAGAAAGAGAGTATGCTATTCTTAAGCCTTCTGAGTATGATCTTGTTCCCGATTGCATTAGTTGGTTTCGCATTCGATACAACTCGTAATGTGGGCTTCGGTTTTTTAGGAATATTGATTAGTTTAGATATTTGGTTACAAGAAAACCAAGATTTTCCTAAATGGCTTTATTTAACTATTTCAGCACTTCTTTACATTAACCTCCTCATTCCCACCTATTCTATTATAGTTGTTTATCCACCTTCTCTACAGGACTATCCCTACCGAGGTCTTTATCAAATAATTCATTCTATTTTTCTTTAGTGTTATGATTTCCCTATATTTTGAACTGGTAGATAAAATATGAACAGGATAATTAAGGTTGCTTTAGTTGCCTTACTTCTGTTCTTTATTACTTACCTTTTTTACAAGTATCGACATAGAAAAATTATCTTTAAGTACGGATTAATCTGGTTGGGGGGCTTTCTACCTCTATTTTTATTGGGGAGAGTCTTGGATTATATCCACTATGGAAGCCCCTGGATGACTGGACAAAGATTATGGGTTAAACAAATTCATAATCATCCCTTTTGGTCTAATTTACCTGAATTTCCTGAAAATTGGCCGATATTGCCCGATCCTATCGGTCTTTGGTGATCGTTATTTTCACCAGCCAAAAGTATTTTTATTTATGATCATTTATTGTTACCCTGCTTAATTTTAGGAATTGTTTTTTGGAAACGTTTTCTACCGGAGATTAAATTATATCTTCTCAGTGTTTTGTTAAATTTAGTATTACATATAGCCGTAACCAGTTATCTAGATTTCTGGCACGGTGATAGTGCATGGGCTGCTCGTTATCACGTCACGTCTGTCCATTTAATTCTCCTCCCTTTAATTCCTGTACTTATAGAATTTATGTTTAGAAGTCGAGGATTTAAAAATTGGATAATAAAGACAATAATTTTCCTGTCGATTATTATACAATCTCTCTCAATTATCTTGAGTTTTGCGTTGGAAGATGTCCAGGGATATTTAGTACCTCCAGAACGTCGCTACTTAGAGTTTAGGCTGGGGCAACGCATAGTAAATGTAGCCTGTAAGGTTAATTCGTCCATATCTGATTCTTGCATTACTCAGACAATAGCTCAATCAAGTGAAATACAAAAGCCAACTTTACAAGAGCCAACTTTGAAGCTAGTCACTTATAATATCACTTATAATAACCGTATAGTTTTATTGCCGTTTAATTATTTTATATATCGATGGAATCGTCGCTGGACTTTTATAATTTGGTCGGTAATGCTGTTGTTAGCAATATCAATGACAATACACCTATGGAAATCGGTAAGTTTAGAATAGATAAGATAACCGCGGTTGGCAACGAGAATAATCTCTCATCTGCCCCTGAACTGACGTTAATATCGGTTGCGGGAATCAGGAGTTAGGGAAATTGTGTCTATCACTTAATTTCGATCTTCTGCGCCTAACCCCTCAATTGTGATACAATCGCCCCAGAACGTCCCCACGTCAGTCAACTATGTCCCCGATTACACCGTCCATCAGTGTCAATGAACCCAACCCGCAGGCTGCCACCCAGACTTTATCGGTAGTGGTTCCCATTTATAACGAAGTGGACAGTATCCCCCATCTCGTGGAGAGTATCGCCTCGATTTTGCGTTCTTATCAAATTAACTACGAGATTATCTGTGTTGACGACGGTTCTAAGGACGGTTCCACCGAGGTTTTAACTAATTTAGCTAAAAATCGCCATGATCTCAAGGCGGTAATATTGCGACGCAACTACGGACAAACCCCGGCTATGGCTGCCGGATTTAATTATGCCACGGGACGGGTCATCATTACCCTCGACGGCGATTTACAGAACGATCCCAATGATATACCCCTATTATTGGCCAAATTAGAGGAAGGTTATGACCTCGTGAGTGGCTGGCGCAAAAATCGCCAAGATGACCAGGTAAAACGGCTTTTACCCTCAAAAATAGCTAATTGGCTGATAGCAAGGGTAACAGGGGTCAAATTACACGACTACGGTTGTTCTTTGAAAGCCTATCGATCCGAATTAGTCGCCGATATGAATCTCTACGGGGAATTACATCGCTTTTTACCCGCATTAGCTTTTATTGAAGGGGCAAAAATAACCGAAATTCCCGTTAATCACCACGCTAGACGGTTCGGACAGAGTAAATATGGTTTAGGTCGCACAATTCGCGTGATTATGGACTTATTTACTGTCTTTTTTATGAAAAAGTTCCTCACCCGTCCGATGCACATTTTTGGACTCTACGGACTGTTATCCATGGTAGTGGGGATTATTTTAGGCACTTATCTGACTATTCTCAAACTCGGTTTCGGACAAGAAATCGGCGATCGACCTTTGTTAATCCTAGCTGTGTTATTCTTTTTAACTGGGGTACAATTACTCTGTTTTGGTCTTTTAGCAGAAATTTTAATGCGAACTTACCATGAATCCCAAAAACGTCCTATCTACCGCGTTCGTACTGTTGTTGGGGATAGGGAATTTTTCAGTGAGCAGTAATCAGTAATCAGTAAACAGTAATCAGTGAAAAGACATCTCGGAACTTGCCACTTAATATTGTTCACTGAAAACTCAAATCTGATAACTGATAACTGAATCACTGATAACTGAATCACTGATAGCTGATAACTGATAACTGAAAAAAATATGACTATTTGGGAACTTGATTTTTATTCGCGGCCGGTGGTGGATGAAAATAATAAAAAAAGATGGGAATTATTAATCTGTGAAACTCCGGCAACAATCGATCGCTCCTCCGATACACTATTTAAATATGCCAGTTATTGTCCTAATACGATGGTTAATTCCCAATGGTTAGGAGAGGCAATTACTGCAGCTATCAAGGCAGCGGGAGTAACTCCCAAAAAAATTCGCTTTTTCCGTCGTCAGATGAATAACATGATTAGCAAAGCTTGCGAGGATATCGGTATTCCCGCTTCCCCTAGTCGTCGCACTCATGCTCTCACTAGATGGATAGAAGAAAGAATGGCCAATTTCTACCCCCAAGAAGTTGGTTATGATCAAAATTTAACTAAAACCGCTTCCGTGAATTATCCTCCTTTAAATGCAGTTCCCCTTCCCGATGCTGTCCGGGGAGATAAGGCAGATAAATGGGCCTTTGTCACGCTAGAATTGTCTTCTTTTCATGATTTAAAAGATTGGGATATTAGCTTCGGAGAGAATTTGCCTATACTAGGGATGGGATTAGATGAGAATCTAAAAATCCCCGGTTTAGTTATTTTTTCTCCCCGTGCTTTACCATTAGCTGGTTGGATGTCAGGGTTAGAAATGGCCTATTTAAAGTTAGAAACCAGTTCTCGTCCTCTGCTACGTTTAGAAACGGGTGCTAGTGATAGCTGGATTCTCGTCAACGTCACTAATGCCGAGACTTTAAACGAAGCTAAAAACTTTGAAGAAGCTAAACAAAAAGCCAATAATCTGCATTTTTTAGCCATTCAATCTAACCCTGAATCGCAATCCTTCGCCGGTTTTTGGCTACTACAAGAAGGCTCTCAAGAGTAAAGTTTAGTTAAGGTGGGTTTTCAATCCACCCCTAGACAATTAACTTAAAAACATTGTCGGGTCCAACTACCGTGTAACCCGTAGGGAATATGATGTTTAAGATGGATAACCCCTAGGGAATTAGTGATATCTTTAGCATCTAAGATTACCACATTCGATCGATGATTGGCCGCATCGTAGGTGACTACCAATAACCAACCATCATCTTCAGCAATTCCATCGGGTTTAGGCACAAAAATTGGTTCACCAGCAAATCCCCGGGGAGCAAAAGAATGTAATTGTTTTTCTCCCGTTAATAAGTCCAGTTTTAAGATTGCTTGCAAAGGAGCATTACCAGTGGCATGATGAGCGGCAGCGATGTATAAATAACAGTAATCTCGACCAACTTTTGCAGGATTAATGCTGGGAAATTCACAACAATGCTCTAGAATACATTCTCTTGTAACGGTATTTTCTGATAAATTTAGTGTAAATCGCCACAGATGTCCCGGAGCTAAACTATCAAAATCTACCGATTGAAAACTGCTATTTGAATCCAGTTGTGGTAAGGATTGATAACAAATAGAATCAATATAAATTTTCTCCCCTTGTTCAAAAGCATTGCTATGATGGAAGACAAAACCCGATGGAGTTTCTAAAACTTTCACTTCTCCTTTGTTAGCATCCCGGGGGATAATAATAATCCTAGTTAACTTATCTGGTTGATTGATAACGCATTCTCCCGCACCTTTTAACCCAAAAAGAAAGGGAAAAGGATTATAAGCAACCGGGTTTTGGAAAAAGATAGCGTAGTGGGGAGTAATAACAAAATCGTGGATAAAACAAAAGCCCGGTATGCTGTGGGTATGACGACGTAATAACTTACCCGTGGGACTAATTTCGTAGAGAGTAATGGCACTCGACAAACCCGTTTTGATGGCAAAATTTACCAGACAAGGTTGATGATTATCGAAGATACAAGCGGGATCGATGCGAGGATGAGCGGCAAAAGCATCGCCTTTTTCTAAGATACCATCGAGATAGTCTAAACCAATAGTATTAAGGGTTTTAGCATCGAGACGATGGGGTTCGGCCGCTTCCCAAAGTGCCAGTAATTTATTACCCCAGTAGATAACATTAGTATTAGCAATATTTTTCAGACGCAAATCAAAAGCATTGCCGAAAATTCCCCCTGGTTTTTTCGTGCCGAAAACACCGCGATAAAGGGGTTTTCCCGCTTCCTTTTCCTTGAGATAACCCTCAGTTTTCACAAAACGATTACGATAATGTACGCGCCCATGGTTGAAGCTAATCGCACTGATCATACCATCCCCATCGAAGGGATGAGCGATCGCAGTGCCAGCGATATCGAGTAAACCGGGGCCGTTTTTAAAGACTGTACCCTGTAAATCGGGGGGAATTTGCCCCTCAATGTCTTCCACCTCGTAATCGTACTCGTTAGGTTGGGATTGATAGCCTTTTTGCCAATCCTGACGATTATAGGATTTTTCGCCAATTGTCGGAGTTAATACCATAGTAGTTTTAAGTTTATATTTACTTTTCTTAACATAACTTAAAACTACCAGAGATAAAAAGAAGGGGGTGCCGAATCATTTATTTACCCCCTCTTTGCCGTCGTGTTATTTAACAAACAACATTTCCTGATAGGTAGGTAGAGGCCAGAAATTGTCGGCCACTTCTCCTTCCAGCGTGTCAGCATATTCGCGCACCTTATCCATCAAGGGACGGATTGTTTGAGCGGAATGCTGCATATGTTCCTCGATCGAGTCAAAATCGTGTTTAGCAATGGCCTCACTCAGTTTGGCAACGCTATCCATCATTAACTTAATCAGATTCGAGACGGTTTGGGCGTTTTCCTTATTGATCTCGATGCCGATCGCCGCCGCGTTAGAGATCGCCGAGGACAATTCCGACAAGTAGCGAACGGCAGCGGGATAAATAATCGTTTTAGCCATACTTACCACCAGTTTCGCCTCCACTTCGATGGCCAGCAAATACTGTTCCGCATAGACATCAAAACGACTTTCCAGTTCAACGGGGGTAAGCACACCCATGCGGGTAAACAGTTCTTCAATATAATCGGCTTTCAGCACGGGTAAAGCATCGGCAGTGGTGCGGAGATTAGCTAAACCGCGCTCTTCTACCGCCATTTTGTGCCATTCCGGGGAATATCCGTTACCTCCGAAGATCACATTTCTGTGTTTGTCCATGATCTCCTTAAGAACACCCTGGGCGGCAGTATTGAGGTCTTCCCCAGCTTTCATCCGGCTTTCTAGGTTATCCGCCACCCAAGTCAGGGAATCGGCTAGAATCGTGTTCATCGCCACCAGCGGCCCAGAAACTGACTGATTAGAACCCACGGCCCGGAATTCAAAGCGATTGCCCGTAAAAGCAAAAGGAGAGGTACGATTGCGATCGCCAGGATCCTTGGGGAATACCGGCAGGGTATCGACACCGAGATCCATCAATCCCGGGGCATCAGAACCCTCAATTCGGCCTTGGCTGATTTGGTCGAATACCTTTTCTAACTGGCTGCCCAAATATACCGAAATAATCGCGGGAGGAGCTTCATTTGCCCCCAAACGGTGATCATTGCTGGCGGTAGCCACCACTGCGCGTAAAAGCGGCCCGTACTTGTGAACGCCACGAATTACCGCCCCACAGAATAACAAAAACTGCATATTAGCGTGAGGAGTATCGCCCGGATCTAACAGATTGCCCTGGGTGGCGTTGCCGACGGACCAGTTAACGTGTTTTCCTGAACCATTAATTCCCGCAAAGGGTTTTTCGTGCAGTAGGCAGACAAAACCGTGTTTTTTAGCCGTACTTTTCAGCAAGGTCATAATTAACTGCTGATGGTCACTGGCCACGTTAGCAGCCTCGAAAAAGGGGGCAATCTCGAACTGTCCGGGGGCGACTTCATTATGGCGGGTTTTGGCCGGAATGCCGAGGCGATACATTCTTTCCTCCACTTCCTGCATAAACACCTGAACCCGTTCGGGAATCGCGCCAAAATAATGATCGTCGAACTGTTGACCCTTGGCGGCGGGTTTACCAAATAGGGTGCGACCGGTGAGCAGTAAATCGGGACGACTATGGGCAAAATGAGCATCTACGAGGAAATATTCCTGTTCAGCGCCGCAGCTGGAGTTAACGGGGGCGACTTCCGTATGTCCTAATAGTTTAAGCACCCTGGTGGCGGCTTTACTCATCGATGAAATCGAGCGTAAAAGCGGCGTTTTTTTGTCGAGGGCCTCTCCTGTCCAAGAGATGAAAACCGTCGGGATACAGAGGGTTACACCATTATCCGTCTCCATGACGTAGGCGGGACTGGTGACATCCCAAGCGGTGTAACCCCGCGCTTCAAAGGTGGAGCGAAGGCCGCCGTTAGGAAAGGAGGAACCATCCGGCTCCCCCTGTACTAAGACTTTGCCTGTAAATTCCGTGATCACCGAACCGTCGCTCTGCACGGAGATAAAACCATCGTGTTTTTCGGCGGTGGCGTTGGTCATCGGATAGAAGACGTGAGCATAGTACAGCGCCCCTTTGGACGTGGCCCAATCCTTCATCGCTGCCGCCACCGCACTGGCGATGGAAACGTCTAATTTTCCCCCGGTTAAAATCGTGTTTTTGACCGATTTGAATACATCTTTGGGAAGACTGGCCTGCATTTTGCTCAGGGTAAAGACATCGGTTGCCCAGAGGGCCTCTAAACGTTGAGGAAGTTTGCTAGGTAGGGGTTTACGATCCGTTACTTGAGAGATAGCTTGAACACGGGTTCCATAACTCATAAGTATTTTTCCTATTTTGTTGTGTCGTGGATGAAGGGTTACTTTACTTAGGCGATGACAAGTTTCCTACTAACTTTGATGTTGAATTCCGGTCAGAGGCTATTCTCCGCTTAATAATTTTGATCCCACGGCACAAGCTTCTCTGCGGTTTTTATCTGCTTGCGCCGGCCTCTTTCCCGATCAATTAGCAACACCAGCCTTCATCTTAAGAACAGATAATCGGGAGATTTGTATCAAACATTACAAATATCCCAAACCCGATCTTTCCCAAGCGATCGCACTGAGAAAACGGGTTTCTTTGAGAAACCTGTTTTCTGGACTTAAAAAAGTGATATTTGACAAAATCGGGGGGGGGAAAATGCTGGTGGAATTTGCCCAAAATTGCCCATGAATTTTACAACTAACTTCAAATCTCTCTCTCTGGTGTTGTCTTCGCTGGCACAGTTAGCGCGATCGCTGGACTGACTATCCTCCCCGTCCAAGCGCTGCCGATCATCTACAATCCGACTCCAACCTTAACGCTTAATGCAGGCACTGCTACTCCCACCGTTGGAGCCTTAGTCAACACTGCCAACGGCAATGGGTTGACTGGACCTGGAAACGCTTTGCAGCAACAGCACGTCGCAGGTATGGATTTTTCTAATTTCTGGGGAGTACGTTTAGAAATCGGGACGACTCCTGCTGATGTCAATCTTGATTTTGATTTTGGCAGTTCTGTGTTCTTAGATACCTTGGCTTTGTGGAATTACAACGCTTTTAATACCACAGCTACTGATCGCGGAATCAAGGATTTCACACTAATTCTCTCCAATAACTCCGACTTTAGCAGTCCAGTTTATGTATCAGGAACCCTAACACTACCTGAAGGTACGGCAACTAACATACCAGCGACAATCTTTTCCTTTCCTTTAATTCAAGCCCAATATGCTAGAATTGATGTAGCAAACAATTGGTTCGTTGGTTGGACAGCGCCAGGGCCTATTGGTCTCTCTGAAGTCTGGTTTGCCCAGACTGTTCCTGTTCCCGAATCAAATTCTGTCTTAGGTTTGCTGGCCCTAGGCTTACTGGGAACGGCAGCGGCATTTAAGCGCCATTGGAACTGAGAAAACGGGTTTCTTTGAGAAACCCGTTTTCTGGTAAGCTGAGAAACAGGGCAAAATTATCGCCAAGTTCAAAACAACTGATCATCAAATCGACAATCTTCGAGACAATCACTGAGCTTTATTCCTGTCAATGATGCTAACAAAATATCTAAAACGAGCAATGGAACTGGCAACTTATGAAGTTCTAGAAGACGGTACTTTTTATGGAGAAATTCCGGGATTTGAGGGAGTATATGCTAATGGGACAACTCTCGAAGCTACTAAGGAACAGTTACAGGAAGTTTTGGAAGGCTGGGTTATTTTAGGATTACGCTTACAGCATCAGTTACCGATTGTTGAAGGTATCAATCTAACCCCTCAACAAAAAATCGCCTGATGCCACCTTTTGCCCCCATCAAAAGGAAAGAGTTAATTCGCCAGTTGAGAAAGCTGGGATTTTCTGGTCTTTTGGTAGGAGGAAATCATCAATATATGGTGCAGGGAAAATTAAAAATCTGGATTCCTAATCCACACCAAGTAGATATCAGTAAAAGCTTGCTGGCTAAAATTTTACAACAAGCAAATATTAGTAGAGAAGAATGGGAAAAATTACGTTAAACAATTCTGTCTTGGAAAAGTTAAAAACTGTTATCAATTAAGCAAGATGAATGCCATAGAAAAGGGGTTTCTTTGAGAAACCCCTTTTCTGAACTGTCAATCTCTTGTGTCGATTAATTCGGGGACAAGTTCGGGAATAAAACCGGGTTCAGCTAAAGAACCGGTAACATGATGTTCAAAGACTTCTGCGGGGGGAAAAGTTTTCTTGACTTCCTGAGATTGCGGATCCGTAGAAGGTAGCCATTTAATTAGAGGTAAAGGTAGGAGAGTAGAGAGATTAGTAATCACCACCAATAACCAAAGGTTATCAAAATTAGTTTCGGTGACTCCCAACCAATGGGTTAATAAAGCGCCGATTTCTTGGGAAACTAATCCTGACATATTCCAGATAGACATTAATAAAGCGAATAGAGATGCTTCAATACCCACGGGACAAAGACGGGCTGATAAAATTAAGACGGGTAAAAAGGCAATTTGTCCCATGACGGTGAGGATGAGACTATCCCCCAAACTAAACCAATGATCGTCAATACCGAGCGCTCGATTAGTATGGGTAACTAAGAGTAGGGTAGTCATCCCTAAAAGCGCAGAAATCACCGTACTCCAACCCAAAATTAAACGAAAGGAAATCGCTTTTAAAAACCGTTGATATACCCAGATACCCAGGATCGAGGCTAAACTGGTGACTAAGCGCACTCGTCCTAAAAATTCCGGTTCAAATCCTAACTCGTTGGTGGTGAAGTAAAAAAAGGCAGAATCGGCGCTAGGAGTAGCCTGCCAGAGAAAAATAAAGGCAGTGGGTAATAAAATTGATTTTTGTCTAATTGCTGACCATAATTGCCCGATTTGCTCCTTGACTTTCGGCGTGGATTGTGCATCATTGTTATTCTTGATTTTTTCCTCTGTAATTAAAAACGCCATGGCTGAGGCAATCAGGGGAAAAATAGCGGTGAGAGCGAAGACAGGACGAGTACCGAGGTGTGCCAGTAACCAACCACCGAGATAAGCCGTAATTAAGCCGCCTAACGCCGATATTCCCCAAGTTAAGGACTGTAGAGAACCGGATTGAGTGAAGGACTCTCTGCGGGCCCTTTCTACTACCAAAGAATCGACGATGACATCACTAATGGTGACAGAAAGGGAACCAAGCAGGATCGCGGCCATCGCTTGCCAAGCATTCTCCACCACAGTGGCTAGGGCCAACCAAGCTAAAACCCCAAGAATTCCCGATAAAATTAGGTAGGGCCGACGACGATAGCCGAAAATAGGCAAACCATCCGAAAGAAAGCCAAAAGCTGGTTTAATCACCCAAGGAATCGCCGCCACTCCGATTAATGCCCCCATCTGGGAGGGACTCAAGGCCAAATCGTCTTTTAAAAAGAAGCTAACCGCTAATCGGGAGAGTCCGAGAATGCCCTGGACGAAATAAACCCCTAAAATGCCAATTAATTCGGGATTAGGGTCATTTCCGAACAAGATACTCTCTTTAAGGAATTTTTTCCCGCGATCGATGCCAAGGCGATTAATAAGCATGAAGTTTCATAAATATTTGTTACTGTCTCTATGATAATGATTGAGCGCTCGATCGGTGCGTTAGCTGTTAGGGTTTAACTGTTGAGCTTTAGGTTTTGGCGGTTGGGTATTGGATTTTAGGGTTTTAGTTGAATTTCCCCATAAAAGGCTTATTGTCGTGTTATGGGGAAAGTTTTTTGCGATCGCTCTGTTAATAGACAGAAAGATTTTTTTTTAAAATGTGCATTTGGTGTGATATGCGGAAACTTTCCGTATAATCATCAGTTAGGTTTACCAACAAAGGCGAGAGATGAAAAAAGTTCTAAACGTAGGTGGCAACAGCAAGGCGATTCCGCTTCCGCCCCAATATTCAGAATTTGAACACTTGCTGCTCGATATTGACCCGAAAGGTTCACCAGATATTGTGTGTGATGCGCGTAATCTTACCACCCTTGAAAGTGGTCAGTTTGACGCTGTTTACTGCTCACATAACCTTGAGCACTACTACCGACATGATGTACAGAGAGTCCTAGCTGGGTTCCTACACGTACTTAAGGACGGCGGTTTTGCACATATTCGGGTTCCGGACATCCAGGAACTGATGCGGATCACAATTGACAGGGGTTTAGATATTGATGATGTCCTGTATCAATCACCGGCAGGGCCAATTATGGTTCTAGATGTCCTTTACGGTTATAGCGTTGAAATCGAGCGCAGTAAAAAAGACTTTTTTGCCCATAAGACCGGTTTTACACATAAATCGTTGTTGAAAGCCTTGCAAAAGGCGGGCTTTTCAAAGATATATAGTGCCGCTCGCAATCTTGAAGTGTCTGCTTTGGCATTCAAAGTGGCGCCAGACCATGATACACGATTACTTTTCAACCTCCCTCCTGACTAACAGCAATCGTTTTGTATGGCCTACCTAGGGTTTGCTAAATAAATCTAAAAACCTTGTTGGATAAGACTTTTAGACTTTTTTTCCCTCAAAAAGTGCCAGCGATTGCGGGGATCGGGGGCAAAATTCAGGTACTTTTTCCCTGAAAATTAGGCAACTGACTACCTCAAAATCGGTAAAACCCCACACCCCACACCC
>NZ_JADEVX010000314.1:0-2719 GCF_015207925.1 Microcystis sp. LEGE 00066
TGTTGGTTAAGTTCTTGTTGTTGCTCTGGAGTCATTTTTGTCTTTTCCCCACTCTTTTCTCTATCCCATGCCCAATTGATGCTTTTGTCAAGTAGTTTATTTGTTCTTCAGCTTTGACTTGCTCCCAATTAGATGAATATTTAAAGTTGGTTAAAGAGAAGCCAGAGTCAATCCAGGTATGGTTTTAGGACGGGGCTTTCAAGGTGGCGACGCAGGTTCGCCACACAGCCCCTCATGAATGTGGATTTAGTTTGAGAGTAATAAGAAGGAGAGCTTGGACAAAAAAAGGAAAGCGAAAAAAAGTGAACGGGCAAAGAAAAATAGGAAGGGTGAATGTGATGGGAGCCTTAAGATATAATGACAAAAAATGAGTCTGTTTTATGATCAAAAAAGGAAATTCAGAAACTTTCCATGAACAATTAAAGAAACTTTATGAAGAAATTCGTCAAGAATGGATAAACTTGGGAAATCTGCTCGAAGATTTTCCAGAAAAAAGACCGAAGATTATCATTATATTAGACAATGCTAGTTATCACAAAAAGAAAGATGTTATTGAGCAAGTGGAAAAAGAGTTGCCCAATATTAGGCTAGAGTTTTTACCAGCTTATAGTCCAGATTACCACCTAATAGAATTAGTGTGGCATTCCGCTAAAGAATACATAGCTAATCGAGAATTTGAAAATAAAGAAGAACCGGAAAAAGTAGTCAATCAGCTTTTAAATGAAGGGGGATTGATTATTAAATGGAGTAGAAAACTGAAAAATAAGGGTAATGCTGTCAATGTAACTTAAATGCGTAAAAGCTTAACATGATCTTCTGATTTCATCTTTCGTACCAATTTCATACCACTATGAGGTTGAAAAACGCCCAAAAAGACCCAACCTAATAGACCTTGTTGACAATGAAAGATTGTTAACAAGGTCGTCTGCAAAGGCTGGAAGGCTTATAAGTAGAAGGATTAAGAGAAATCGGGATGACAGGATTTGAACCTGCGGCCCCTTCGTCCCGAACGAAGTGCGCTACCAAGCTGCGCTACATCCCGAAAGTCTTCAACTAAATGATCATAGCATATTCGGCCTTGATTGGGTCGAGACTTGCTAGGATATTAGGGATATAGGCAAAAATCATCGGAGTAGTTCAGGCGTGACGGTCAAACCAGAGTGGTTACGGGTAAAAGCACCGCAATGGCAAAGAGTCGGCAGTGTTAAGGAGGTTTTACGCGATTTAGGCTTAAATACCGTTTGTGAGGAGGCTTCCTGTCCCAATATCGGCGAATGTTTCCACGCGGGGACGGCTACCTTTTTAATTATGGGTCCTGCTTGCACTCGTGCCTGTCCTTACTGTGACATCGATTTTGAGAAAAAACCGCAACCTTTAGACTCCACGGAACCCCAGCGACTAGCGGCAGCCGTGCAACGTCTCGATCTTAATCATGTGGTGATCACTTCTGTCAATCGCGATGATTTGGCTGATGGAGGCGCTAGTCAATTTGTCCGTTGTATCGAGGAAATTCGCCGCATTTCTCCAAAAACCACCATCGAAGTGCTGATTCCCGATCTTTGCGGCAATTGGCAGGCTTTAGCTTTGATTCTTGCCGCTAAACCTGAAGTTTTAAACCATAACACCGAAACTGTTCCCCGTCTCTATCGTCGTGTGCGTCCCCAGGGTGATTATCCGCGTTCTCTAGAATTATTGCAGCGCGCTCGCGCTATTGTTCCCGCTACCTACACAAAATCGGGCATTATGGTGGGATTGGGGGAAACCGACGAGGAAGTGCGGCAAGTGATGGGCGATTTACGGGCCGTCGATTGTGATATTCTCACCATCGGGCAGTATCTGCAACCATCGTCAAAACATCTCGGTGTGCAGGAATTTATCACCCCCGAACAGTTCAAAGCTTGGCGCGAATACGGTGAGTCGCTGGGATTTTTACAAATTGTTGCGAGTCCCTTGACAAGAAGCTCTTATCATGCTGAACAAGTCAGAGCCTTGATGAATTTGTATCCGCGAGAGTCTTGAGATGGGGCAGCAATTGCTCAAAAGCTCGTCCTCGGTGGCTGATTGTTCTTTTTAATTCGGGAGACATTTCCGCAAAGGTTAAAGCGTATTCGGGGACATAAAAAATCGGATCGTAACCAAAACCACCTTTACCCCTAGGACTGGAGAGAATTTCTCCCGTGCAGATTCCTGTGGCGCTCAAGGCAATCTCACCATCGGGACGCGCAATCGCAATTACACAGACAAAACGGGCCGAACGATCCTGATTATCCCCTAATTCTCTGACGAGGCGATCGATTCTTTCCCGATCATTTTCACCATAGCGGGCCGAGTAAATCCCCGGGGCATTTCCTAACCCGGTTACTTCCAATCCCGAATCATCGGCGATCGACCATTCTCCCAATGTTAGGGCAATTTGAGCAGCTTTTAAATAGGCATTTTCGGCAAAAGTCGCCCCGGTTTCCTCTATCTCTAAATAATCGGGTTTTAACTGCAATTCTAGGTCGATATCAGTTAAGTATTCCCCTATCTCTGCCAATTTACCCGGGTTACTCGTGGCTAGAATTAATTTTTTCATCGGCATTTTATCTCAGTGATCAGTGATCAGTTACCAGTTATCAAATATGAGGTTTCAGCTTACTAGACCTCCAGCTAAGTAGCTGGTTATAATTAAATTTAAAATGGATTTTAGGTTCGATCCCCCCTTAATCCCCCCTTAATC
>NZ_JADEVX010000315.1:0-2716 GCF_015207925.1 Microcystis sp. LEGE 00066
TTTCCGACAGCGATCGCCGTCTCTTTGTCATTAAGACTGGCTAATTGACAGAGTTTTTCTAGGATAGCTAGGCTGTAAGTCTCACTGTGCATGGATTTCAATGGGTTGAATTTCGTCGAACTCACGTTGTCAAGGGGTTTTCTGAAACCTGATTCCTCACCGTGCGCTTAAATTGAAGAAGAAGAAGGGAAGCAGGGAGAAGTAGTGTGAGGATTTGTACTAAAATTTTCAATACGCAGTTTAAATTCAGTACAGCTTAGAACTATTCAGTTATACTAAATCCGTTGAGTATAGGCTACTTATAAGCATAGGCAAGAGGCAAGAGGCAAGAGGCAAAAGGGGGAATAGATAATCGGTCTTTAATAACCAGATTTAGTATAACTGGGTTTTTAAAGTTGGATTGGGGATTAATCATACTATTAAAAATAGATTTGGCATCAGAATCTAAAACTAAGTAGAAAATCTCTAGGTAATAAGAGTTACAATTTTTTCCCTAGCATAAGTTGATATTTGAGAGAGGAAAATATAGAAGTCGCTGATTATTTACTAACCTACTTTTTTTAATTTTTAACGGGTTAGGACTGAGATATACTGAAATGGTTGCTTATAGATCACTACTATGGGACGTTTAGCGCTGATCAGCGTGACTGACAAAACCGGAATAGTTGACTTTGCCCGTCAACTAACAGAAGAGTTTGATTTTGAAATTATTAGCAGTGGAGGAACCGCCAAAACACTGCAATCGGCGGGAATTCCCGTGATAAAAGTGGGAGAATACACAGGCTCTCCTGAAATCTTGGGCGGAAGGGTGAAAACTCTCCATCCTCGCATCCATGGCGGTATTTTGGCTAGACGGGATTGGCAGTCAGATTTAGCGGAAATGGAGGCTAATCAAATTCGTCCTTTTGATTTGGTGGTGGTTAATCTCTATCCCTTTGAACAGACGATCGCTAATCCTGATGTTACCACCGCTCAGGCGATCGAACAAATCGATATCGGTGGTCCGGCGATGTTACGCGCCTCGGCTAAAAATTTCGCCCATTTGACTGTCATCAGTAACCCCAAGTATTACGAGCAGTATTTAAGCCAATTACGGCAAAATAACGGTGAAATCTCCCTGGAATTCCGTCAAAAAATGGCGGGGGAAACCTTCGCTTTAACCAATGCCTACGATGGTGCGATCGCATCCTATTTCGCCAGCTTAAACGGGGAAACGACTCGCTTTAATTTGGCGGGAAATGCCCTGCAAACCCTGCGTTACGGCGAAAATCCCCACCAAAGTGCCACTTGGTACGGCAGCGGTACAATGGCTCAAGGTTGGGGAAAAGCGACCTTATTACAGGGAAAAGAACTAAGTTATAACAATTTAGTCGATTTGGAAGCAGCCCGCCGTTTAATCGCCGAATTCGGCAGGGAAGAACCGGCCGCCGCTATCTTGAAACACACTAATCCCTGTGGTGTGGCGATCGGTGGTAGTTTAGTGGAAGCTTATACTAAAGCTTTTCATGCCGATGCTACCTCCGCTTTTGGGGGTATTGTTGCCCTAAATCAAGCCATAGATGAAGCAACCGCTAAAGAATTAACGAAAACCTTCCTAGAATGCGTGGTAGCCCCCGATTGTAGCCCGGTCGCCCGGGATATCCTCGCTAAAAAGTCAAAAGTGCGGATTTTATTGCTGCCGGATTTAAGCAGGGGAGAAAAACAAACAGTAAAAGTTATCGCGGGCGGTTTTCTAGTACAAGCGGCCGATGATCTGGTAGAAACTCCAGATGATTGGCGCGTGGTGACAGAAAAACAACCCACTGCCGCACAATTAGCGGAATTACTGTTTGCTTGGAAAGTATCTAAACACGTTAAATCTAACGCTATTGTGGTGACAAAAAATCAAACTACTTTAGGCGTTGGTGCGGGGCAAATGAATCGCGTTGGTTCGGCGAAAATTGCCCTTGAACAAGCAGGGGAAGCGGCTAAAGGTGGCTATTTAGCTAGTGATGGCTTTTTCCCCTTTGATGATTCTGTTCGCACGGCGGCCCAGTTTGGTATCGAGGCAATTGTTCAACCCGGAGGTTCTTTAAAAGATCAGGATTCGATTAATGCCGCTAATGAGTTAGGTTTAATTATGGTCTTAACAGGCATTCGTCATTTCTTGCATTAATACAAGGTTAGGGTGTGTTATTGCTTAAATTAAAGCACCCCAACTTTGTATTAATTAGGGTTTGCTGAATAAATGTGAAATGTAGGCAAGCTAAGGGTTTTGTGGCTTTTCTGGCGAAACAGGTGCAAGATTTTGAGAGAATCGTGCTTCCAAACCTTGCGTCTTCATCGGCCCGCGTCCTGTAGGGGCGAAGCATTCGGGCAATAACCTATCGGTGAAACTAGAACTCTTGCAAATTAATTATATGTTATAATAATGGGCCAACTAATTTTCCCAAAAAAATTAGTTAATCAGTACATTCGTCCTGAATGAAAACTTGAAGTTTAACTTTTAACTCAAAACTCTTTAGAGCTGCTTTAATTTGGTTATCAAAACCTCTTTATTTAAGCGGCACAAACTATCTCAATTATAAAAATTGAGAATAAATTCTCCTTGACTTGATTAATCTTTAGGCAACTTTTAAGAAGCTGCTATACCTATCCCTAACTCACAGTTATAAATAGCCGCCAACAAGTTAACTCTTAAACTATATCTTCGACGACGATTCCGATATTTACAGGA
>NZ_JADEVX010000088.1:0-17891 GCF_015207925.1 Microcystis sp. LEGE 00066
AATAAAAATAATCTCCTGTCTCCTGTCTCCTGACTCCTGAATACAGACCCCACCAAGAAACTTTTTCAGTAAAACCTAATTATTCGCTAAAGAGATAATTACTGCGATCGCTAACTGGCCAATCTTGATTTTCTCCCCCGATAATTAAACGTTTAATATCGACAAAATCTTTACTTAATTGGGTCAAGGCATTGATTAAAATATCCAAAGCAATAAGATCGCTAGTACCGAGATCAAACCAACAACGTCCCCAAGTACCTAAGTATTCAAAATCGGTCATATTGTGCATCGGTGACATGAAGGCATTTTCGGCCATATCTGGATCGTATTCCATATAACTAATATCGACTCCCACCTCCTGTACCTGTAGGTTTTCGGCATTGAAAGCCCCTAATTTACCCAAATAAAACCAAGAGGCAAAAACTTCTTCTACATACTGCTGTTCCATATTCGAGGGAACCGTCGAAAATTCCAGCCAAAACCAGACATCAAAAGGATTAAATTCGCGAAATTGTACTTCCATATTTTTTATAGGAGACTCGGAGACGGGAGACGGGATACAGGAGACGGGAGACGGGAGACGGGATACAGGAGACAGGAGACAGGAGACAGGAGATGGGGAACTGGGAATTATGAATTGGGGAGAAGGGAGTATTTTCAGTAAACAGTAATCAGTGAAAAGAGATTAGGAAACTTCTATTTAATACTGCTCACTTAAAACTCATATCTGATCACTGATAACTTACTCACTGATAACTGATAACTGATAACTGATAACTGATTACTGATTACTGATTACTATTCTGTAATTTCCAGAGAAAACTAGCGAGGAGATTGGTGATAATATGAGCGAGAATTGGGATTAATAAATTACTGGTGATGATGACGGTATAACCGAGGGCAAAACCGACAACAGTTGCCCAGATAACATAGGGCCATTGTTGGGAACCGCTAAAATGGAGGATACCAAAAATTAGACTAGAAACGGTTAAACCAAAGATATTTAAACCTAAAGCTGGCAAAATCACCCCGCGAAATAATAATTCTTCACTTAACCCCGGCAGCAGTCCAATCCAAATTAAATCAGGCCAAGCTAAAGGTTTAATGACTAATTCTAAGTAAGAGTTAGCACTATGGCGATAACTAGGCCAAAAACGATAGAGAAGCCCACTAATTCCACTAATCGCCCCCGCTAAGGCTAATCCGAACAGTAAATCTGGGAGAGTCCAGCGAATGGCGGGAATAGCGATCGCACCGAAATATTGCCAAACTTTGGCGACTACCAGCAAGATAATCGCCGTTACCGCCATAATGGTGAGGACTTGTGTGCGTGTCAGGGGATCAAATTCGGAATTAGGGGAATTAGTCACGGATTCTCGGATAAACAGCGTAAAGAGTTGAAATTAGGGCGAAGAGATGGGAGGCTAACCCCTGCCCGTTGACAAACGATCGCACCGATCGCCTCTGTATATGAGTGTACCCTAATTGCTTTCACCCCTAGGGGTTCCGGAGCCACCTTCATTCTTGTACTATTTTCCTGTACAGCAATCAGTACGGTTTTTTCTTGACAAAAACTTAAGACTGTGCTAGAACCGCAGGCACTGGCGGGAACGATCAGCGCGTCCACCTCCCGGCCCCAAATAGCATCGGGACTGGGCTGCTTGACCAATTGGGGGGCGCGACTTAAACCCACCAAAACGCAGGGTAAAAAAGTATAACCGATTTCTTCGGCTGCGGCCTTGGGGGAAAGTTGCGGATCGAGGGGCAGCGGACTTAAAGCGGGGGCGTGGGCTGCCGGTATTTGGAATTGTCGCACCACCAGATGGGAAATTACCGCTTCGGCTCCGGCAAGGGGATCCACCCCCTGACCATGGCGATAATTAGCCAGGGCAATGCTATCGGGATCGTCGGGAAAACGGGCAACAATAGCGATCGCTTCCGCCCGGCCTTGGTTAATCAGTTTTTCTGCCCCCCGCAGCAAGCTGTCGGGATTGCCAATTGTTCCCCAACTGGCCCCAGAGGCTGCCTCTCGCAACTGCACATTTAGGGGGGCATCGGTGATAAGGTAATCGGTCAGATCTAAGCCCAGGGTAGCCCGGACAGCATCGGCAGCCTGAAGGTGTCTTTGCAAGAGGTCAAATTCAATGGCGCGATCGAATAGTAACCCGATGCGATTTTGATGGACGGGACTTAATCCCCAATCCCCCCGGGCAAAACGATCTAAAGCGTAACCCTCTACATAGTAGGTGTTGACTAGGGGCCAGTACAGTTGTGCGCCGTTGAGGACATTGGGATGGGTAATTAGGCGATCGCAAACTTGGGCGATCGCTTTGGCCACGGGAATGCCATCCCCAGCATAACCGCCAATCGCTGCCCCGATGCCGGTGGGAATAATTAGTACGGCGGTATAGGGACGGGAATTCACGAGGCAGTGGTGACAATCGCTTCGACTTTGACTTGATTATTCTCGGGATCCACTTCTGTGATTGCCCAGCGCAAGGGTTCACCGCGTTTGGCTAATTCTTTTTCGATTTCTTGCTGCAGTTGTTGCGGGGTTTCCTGTAGGTCGATTTCGGCACTAATAAAGTGAGTGGTCATGGGGATAGTCCAGGATAGTTATCCCCTCAGTTTATCAAGATTTTGCCCTCTTGCGCTGGTTTATCGGCTCTCTGGGTCAGGAACCACAAGGACACGAAGAACACAAAGATCGATCGCCGCCATATAAGTTAAACTGATCACACAAAGAATAGGAGAGCCAGAGCCGTTTTCGTACTATGATTAATACTAGGCTTTCCCCTATAGTTATGATCGCAGTTCCCAACTACATCAGTCCTCAAGAATATCTCGCTATCGAGTGCCAGAGCCAGATCCGCCATGAATACCGACGTGGTTTGGTTTATGCGATGGCCGGCGGTACGGATAATCACGAGCGCATCGCCTTCAATTTTCTCAAAGTCATTGACGAACATTTCGGCGACTCTACAGACTGTCGGTTTCACTCGGGTAATGTCAAGGTTAACTATCAAGATCAGTTTTATTACTATCCCGATGCTTTTGTTACCTGCGATCCTCGCGATCGCCAAGATCGTTATCTGAAACGCTATCCGAAACTAATTGCGGAAGTGCTTTCCCCCAGTAAGAACGCTTTTGACAGGGGCGAAAAATTCCAAGATTATCAACAGATAGAAACGTTAGAAGAATATGTATTAATTTCCCAAGAAATCCAGCGCGTGGAATGCCGTCGTCGTAATTCTCTGGGGATATGGGAAACGACTATTTACGAGACAGGCGATCGCGTAATCCTGTCAAGTATTAACCTAGAGTTAGCGATCGCCGATCTCTACCGGGGAATAGATTAAAGTGATAAACACCGTTATCCCGTTGGAAGTTGAAAGGCATCATTGACTAGATACAGCAAATCGGAAGGGCTTTCTTGGGATTTGACGTTGATGGCGACGCGGTGTTTTTTCTGCCCATCGCTTACCAAAACCTGATAATGGGGCGAAGAATCGATCTGGGGATCGATTTTGCGTTCTAAAGCCCGACATTTCAATACTCCATAGGTTGCTAGAGAAATTTTCTCCATAGTTACTAATTCTGTACGCAAATATTGCATCTAGAATTAGCTTTGTACGCTTTGACCCGTACTGGGTTAACTACGAACCTCTCTATCGGATTCCCGCTAAAGGCGGCCTCTCCGACTACCTTTCTTCCAATATTTAAGGAACCATTAATATCTGCTCCATAGAAATAACCCGACGAGCTTCTGAATACCTCTCTTTCTTGTTTATTTAGCGATAGCGATCGCCCTTCTTTTCCAGAACTGCGATCGCACTTTTGTCAAATCGATTTCTTGAAACTGTGTTGTCAGAAACCGTCAAAGTGCGATCACCTATCGCTTGAGAAGAGCCTTTACAGATTGACTACGGCCACTGAGTGGAAGTCTATTGTCCCTCCGATCCACAGTTGGTTGTAGTTCCAGTCAGCGTTGTAACCCGTTGCGTGGCTGGGGTCGATCGCCCGACTGTAGGCATTCACCCAGAACGAGTACGCACCCTGATTGTCTGGCTGTCCCGCACTAGGGAATTTCAAACGATAGACTGCTGTGGCACTCGTGGTGTTGTCGGCCTCACTGGTGTACCAGTGTTCAGTTGTTGCCAACGTCTGTGCAGACGTTGCTGTGGGCATAGGGGGTTGTAGCGATAGAACTGCGGTTGAGCTACCACATCCACTGGCAACCAGTTGCCCGTACAGAAGGTGCAGCGATGAAACCTGCCAGACAACCTGAAACTCAATATCCTCACCAACGGGTCGCCGTATTACCGGGCATTGTAGTAGAAGAGAAGTCCAGATCGTACTGCCCACTACCCGCCAATTCAGGGACGTGATTGCCCCCAAGGGTGACGAGTTGTCCACGTTCACGCGGATAGGTTTGGAATAAACAAGATGGTTCTTGCTTGCATTCGCCAGTTCCACGCGCAGTTCATAGGTGCCTGGTTGGAACTGGTAACTAGGCCAGGCCAGCAGAAGATAAGGAACCAACCAATTGCCAGGGTCGGGCAGAATATTGTACCAACCCTTCCCGTCCACTGGGTTGACCCAGGTAGGCGGACTGCCCAACGGACGAAAAATCGGCCAGCTTAAATTGAGGAACGGTGCCTCTGGCCCCCCGTTGTGACTGTACAGCACACGGTAGAAGGCTGCATTCGGCATCTGGTTACATCCACGCAGCAGGAGCGTACCAAGGAATGGAGCTGTTGCGGCTGGATCGTTTGTGGAAAAGGCTGAACCTTTGATCAGTCCGTCAGGATGGGGGCGGTTGGGGCGACGGGCAAAACCAGTAACTGGATCGATGTAGCCACTGACAGGTGGATCCCCCACTGCTGGCGGTTCGGCGAGCATCAGACTAATCCCCTTGATCCCCGCTCCCTCTCCAGCCTGAGTACAGGTAATCTCTGGTATGTTTCCACACAGGGGGGCAGCCACTGCAATCTGTGAGGCGTGCAGAGTGACTGGCGAAATAGCTCCCTTATTCCAGCGCACATCAAAGAAACCCTCAGAGTAGATCGTCTCCTCGGTTCCATCGCTATCCACATCCTGAGTGACGCGGAAGGTGATATCCGGGACATCAAGGAGCGGCAACCATTCAGCCTCAATCTCATACCAACACGGTGGGCGAAGGAAGGGACCGATGTAGCGTTTCAGGTCAAGCTGGTACTGATGCTTACTGCCTAGATGTGTTTCTAGTACCTGCGGTCCTCCCTGCTGGAAAGCGCTATCTAACTGACGCAAAGCATCGGGAATGGGGGGAGGAACTGAGCGGTCAAACACTGGGCGATTGAGCAGTGCTTGGCTCTCAGTCGGGCGTAGGTTACTGACCGCTGACTGAGCGATCGCCTGCAATTTTTGTGCAACCTCTTTACCGGCCAACGATGCTACGCGACGGATCGCATTTGGGTTGCGAGCCAGGAAAGTTACTGGATCGGGATCTGGATCGGGTCCGGGCCGTGGTATTGGGATCAGCTTGAGAGACTTCAGCAGATCGAGCAACTTCGGTTTAATTAGCAGTTCTCCTAAGCAATGACGCTCTAACCGCCACCGCAAAATCCAATCAATCTCAAAGCGTGGCACCCAGGCACAGAAATTACCACAGCCATCAGTCTTGGCAGTGCCGATCTCCTCCGTATGGCAAAAGACCGGGAATAGCCAAGCCCAAGGAGATTCGATGGGAAATAATCCAAGGAAGGTACAATCAGTATCAAGGATGTGGACAGTTGCACCTGGAACTGGATAATCAACGCCTGTCGTCGGGTCAGTCTTCACAACCTTGCCGCAGATGCGGCGAAACAAGAATAGCTCTGGATCAATTTGCCACTTAAGCTGTTCACTTAGTTCGGCAACGTTCTTATTGACAACTTCCTCTGCCTTCAAGCCTGTTAGCGCTGCCAGTCGTTGCGCCTGTAAAGGTTTGATCGGTTGGCGATCGGGTGTTAGGTTTGGTCTTGTATCTATCATCATCTCAACCTCAATTACAATTGGAATTTCTTTAGCGTTGATGTTCCACAACACAGAGTCTTCAGTACTCTTGATAAGATTGCCAGCGGAGTAAACCTTAAAAAATAGATCGGGCCGTCGGTCAAAGAACAATTCTTGGAAATAAGACTCGTCAAATGTTATCTGGAAAACACCTTGACTATCAGTAACCGCACTGCCAACTAAGTCGCTGCAGATCAAGTCCTTATCCCACGCCTCAACTCGAACTGCAAATAGCCCTTGGTGCGTATGAAGATCGATAATTTGACCAGAAATTCTAAAGGTTGTCATTTTTTCTCTCCTAATACATACACTTTGTGCGTTGATATGCTCCCCTCACCTCACTCAAAAATCACAAAACCCGCCGCCGGAACAGTTACCAAAACTGCTTTCCCACTCTGTTTTCACGGCATTCTCCGCACCAGCGGCACTGTAGGGTGGGGTTGTCCCGCTCCGGACTAAATTCCCCTCGTTGTCCTTGTACCCATTTTCACGACCATCGGAGAAGCGATCGAGCATTAATACCAAATTTCTAAATCCATGACAGACATCCACGCTCGAATGCTTGCCAAGCCTGCATTCGTTGTGACGCAAATAAAGAAAAATGGTATAAGAAATAGAACGCGCTTGGTCTTCCCAGGCGATCGGCGACGGGAACAATCCCCCCGCCGGTGATAGGGATGCAAAATTTAGTTGGCTTAAGCGTTGAACGGTTGTCGTCATGGTATTTTTCCTCTCAATCTTTCAAACTACTCACCCTGTCCGCCGCTCTTTTAATTCCTACTTAAAAAGCTTTTTTCTGGGGATGAGGTCGTTGGCTTATTCCCTCCTTTTTAACCGTCTTCATGTATATTTTTTGACTTTTTGATGCTCTTCTTCTAGGGTAAAGTGAAAGTATAGTAAAGCGCTGTCAAATTTTCAAAACTTAATTTTTCCGAGTCTGTCCACTCACTTATTTTTAACAAAAGTTAAGGACTCCCTCTCAAATATTTTTTGATAAGTTCTATTCTTCCTTTTGGCTTCCTGGTACCCCTTGAAGCTACACTTTCAGCGATACCGAGCCGAAGCAATTCTCTTAAGATCGAATAATCGCAAAATCGGCGCGGCTATTTCCCTTTATCAACCCATTGACCGCCCGAAAATGCTTTTCATAGCTAAATAAAGCCAGATTATATTGTAGAGCGATCGCCGCAATCCACATATCGTTAGTCGGGATCGGATTGCCTTTTCTCCTCAAGCCACAATAAACTATAGCGTAATATTCGGCGGTATCGGAATCGATCTCGCGTAGCGAGCGCTTTGCGTTCGCAAAACAGTTAATTTTGGATATTTCCAAAAATTGCTTAAGTTCCCTTCGGTTATATTCCTCTCTAGAACCCAACTCAAAACCACCATATAATTCCTCTAAAATTACACTATTTAACCGATTAAAGGCGTGTTTATAATAACTTCAACTGCTTCAAAAATATTACGTTTAAAAGAGGTGTAAGCGTTGGTATCCAGTAGAATCGGTCTTAGCTCCAAAAACTTTCCTCAACTGCTCGAAAGGCCTCTATATTTTGTAAAAAATCCATCTCATCCGCCTCTGTTCAAGTTCCAGCTAATTGAGATAATAAAGTCTGATCGGAATCGACATTATTTGTTCCTAAATCCTGCAATAAAAATTTGATCAGTTTTAACTTTGGCTCTTCTGGTTTCTGTGTGGAAACGAGGTCTATACTGATAGTTTCTTCCGCAAAATAGCGCTAAAAGTCTTGCCTGATAAGTATTTCACGATTCCATAAGCAAAAATTATCACACAAAGTCGAGAAGAGCCTAACTTTTCATCTTAAAATTGAAAATCAACAGGGATAGGCAAGCCCTATAACTGGAGGATCATGGCTACAATTGTCGGTGTTCATGGCATCGCGCAAGAATTTAGGGGTAGCCACACGATTTCTGCTGAGTGGTTGCCAAGTCTCAAGGATGGATTGAAACTCGCGGGAACCGAGTTAAAGTCTGATACCGATTTTCGTTGCGCGTTTTACGGAGATATTTTTCGGGGAAAATCGAAAGCGATCGGCATTCCGAACTACGATGTTAATGATGTCGATTCCGATTGGGAAAAAGAATTACGGCTCTTCCGGTTTCTGTGTGGAAACGAAGCCTATACTGATAGTTTCTTCGGCAAAATAGTCGTAAAAGTCTTTCTCCGTCAACATTTCACGATTCCATAAGCAAAAATTATCACACAAAGTCGAGAAGAGCCCCCTATGTTTAGTTTAGACGCTCTCTTCTGCCATGTCGATGATTTTTGCCAACAATTTGTCCCTCAGTGGCAAAAAACCTTACTTGGTCACGGCTTAACTCACCGTCAACGAGCCAAAAGCTTGTGCTTATCAGAAATTATGACAATTTTAATTGCTTTTCATGCCAATCAATATCGCAACTTCAAATCCTATTACTTAGAACAAGTAACTCAGCAGTGGGGTCAAGCTTTTCCTAAGTTACCCAGTTATCAAAGGTTTATTGAGTGGATTCCTTCAACGCTGTTGCCCTTTTGTGTCTATCTTAAACACTGCTGTGGACAGTGTACCGGCATTAGTTTTGCCGATTCTACGGCGCTCAAAGTTTGCCATAATCGGCGGATTTCGCGACATAAAGTGTTTAAAAATCTCGCCCAAAGGGGAAAAACTTCTGTGGATTAGTTTTTCGGATTTAAGCTTCATTTAGTTGTCAATGAAAGAGGGGAATTACTGAACGTCATCTTGACGACCGGCAACGTAGATGATCGAAAACCGATTCCCGAACTACTTGCCAATATTTTTGGCACAGTTTTTGCTGGTCGCCAAAGGCGCACCTTCGGTGATCGGGGTTATGTTTCAGCTAAGTTAGCAACTCAATTGTTATACCAATTCTCCAAAGTCTGACTACAGAAGTTTAATCCCACTAAATCCCCCTTAAAAAGGGTGACTTAAATTCGATGTGTAGTTTTCATTTAGAGCAATGGTATTAGAAAATTTTGGCATTCATTTTTTCGCCAAACCCCGTCGTAACATGAAGAATCAACTGATGCGTTTACAGGATAAGCTTCTATCTCGAAAACGCTGTATTATTGATACGATTATTGACCAATTGAAGAATATTTCTCAAATCGAACATTCTCGTCACCGAAGCCGGTCAATTTTTGTGTCAACGTCTTGTGTGGCTTAATTGCTTACTGTCACCAACCCAAGAAGCCCTCCCTACAGATGGACTGGGTTTTACCTCAATCTGCCTAACCCGAACTCAGGTTAAAATAGCTCAACAAATCCGAGAATAAAGTTTTATAGTTAATTTGCGTCTAAACAACTGAAGTAAAGTCATCGTAGTCTAATGAATTGATTGCTGACAATAGCATTGACTATTTTTTTGATATTCTATAAATGATACAGTATAATTACTAGAGTTGATAAGCATTTGCTTTGCAAGGGTTTTTGTATCTAGATTAAGTAAATACCTTAAAATCTCATTCACGACTATACTTGAAACAAGTCCATTGAGAGGTCCATAGGATGCTGTTTGAAAATTATTATTTAATTGTCTAAATTTTCTAGATGGTTGTTTTGTATTGAGGAGATGACAGTTATAACAGGCAGTTATACCAGGAACAATAAAAGGTCCTACTGAGCCGAAGATTTCCACATATCCAGCAGTTACATACGGGGTCTTTAATTCAACAGCTGCTTGATTGACCCAGTGATGTATATCCGAAGGACTATCAGCAGACACAAGGAGTACATCACATTTAGAGAAATATTCTTTAAGAAAATCAACCCCATCGCACATCTTAATGACTGGAACAATGGTCGTTTCTTGATTTCTGCTCTCCAATCTAGCTTTTGCTGAGATGACTTTGCGAGTCCCGATATCAGATTCTTCAAAAAGAATTGTTCGAGTTAAATTACTCTCTTCGATGAAATCCTCATCAGATAAAATAAGGGTTCCTACCCCAGCCGTTGTCAGCAACAGTGCAGCCGTCGAACCTATTCCTCCAGAGCCAATTAATCCTACTGTTTTTGTAGAAAGTGTTTGATAATAATGCTCTGGTGAAATTTGAAAAAGATCAAAATATAATTGATGACGGTGATATCTTCCTTCAGTGAATTGAGGAGAGATTACTCCTAGTTTCAAAAGATTGATAAAAGAATCTTTAAGTTCGTCCTGATAACATTGAGGATATTCAAGTTTCATTTTTTGCCAGAGATCCTCAAAAGTATGAGGCTCTGATAAAATTTCTAACATTTTTGCCAGATAAAAAGGAGGATGTTCAATTTTGATAGCATTGGGGGGTAATTTCCCAATCCAAATAATCGGACGTTCCCGCTCAACTCTAATTGATAAAAACCTTTTTAGTTGAAACTTAGTATCCTGTATATTCATTGACTTAAGTATAAAAAAATATTACCTTTTGACAATTAAATCAACCAGAAATGGTTTAGAAATTAAAACACAAGATAAGATGATTTGAGATGTTTCAATTGCTAATTTCACTGAGATCTACATAACCAAATTGCAGAGGAGAACTGTATGTTGTCCCACAAAAAACTTCCTTATTCATAAATTCATACTTTTCAGGACTAAAAAATAATAGCTTTTCGGGATCTCGAACGTAAGTCATATAAGTTTCAGCAAAGTCTTCTCTCATATTTGTTTGAGCATAAGGTGAAACAAAACCTGTTCCATCTTGACTAAATTTAGTCCAACTTTGCTCATGTAATTGATTCCATCTTTCAGCAACTTCAGGTTTTTGAGCCATAATATTGTTATGAACACTATGACCTACTTCATGAGTTACTATTTCGAGGATTTCACCGGGACTGCTAAATCGTTCTGTCGGTCCCCAAATACAAATTTCATTATTCAATCGGCTACAAGTTCCTAGGGCTTCTGGATAATGTTGACTACATTCAGATTGATATTCAATACTTGGGCAGTTTTCTAAGTGAGAAGGAAGTAAAGTTTCTCGTAAATAGTTGCCTACTTCTTGATTTGTCAATAATCCACTTGCTTCAAAATTACCGATTTCTGTATAGTTAACTAACTCTACAGAACCTAAACCCGTTTCTGGGGTGATTTCCCCTCCTTCTTGACCAAAAGATTCAAAAATATTCATTTTTCTATCTCCTATTGTTCTTTAAGTAACCCAAAAGCTCTTTCGCCACCAAAGGTATAGCGACTGACTACATCAGCCATTGCTTCTAAGAATTTTTCATCTTCAGGTTTTACTATAATTTTCTCGTCAATAAAAATACGATGACCTGAATCTTCTACTTCTCTCCCTTTACGATAAGGAAATCCATCCCTTTTTCCTGTTTCGATCAGAGATTGAAGCTTTGACTCAAATCGAGAATCTAAAACTTCTAAGGTAATCTTATCCGGTGATTCCCAAAAGATTCGTCCTATCGGTTGCCGTTTGTTGTTAACGATTTCTAAAATTTTCATCTCTTAGACCTCCTAATTTTGATCAAAGCTTGGTTAGTCCTGTTTTAAAATCTGTACCCAAGATGCCATATCAGCTTGTTCTCCATAAATAATAGCCTGTCCCAGACGGAGGCGATTGATAATAGCACTTTGTTCTGGAGTTAAGGTCATGCAAGCACTCATGGCTTCTCGATCATCGGCAGCGACTAACCGATGAACTATTTTAAGGTTAGTATTTTTAATGGCATCGGGGACTAATCTCGCAGGAACTTGGTCGGCAATTAGCAACCCTTCTCCATAAGCCCTGATTTCTGAAAGAATATTGGCAAACATTTCAGCTACTTTAGCTTGGGGATTAGCCTGTTCTAAAGTTCCTGGTGTTGCTCGGAGTAAGAGGCGGTGGGCTTCTTCAATTACAGTCAGGTGACGCAAGCGATCGCTTTTTCTTTCTTCGGTGGAAGCGGTTTCCTGTTGTATCTGTCGGTACTCATATAAAAATTGTAAAAGTACCGCCATCGTAAAAGCTTTATCGGCATCGTCCCCTAAGTGGGAGAGGTTAATAATAGCTGGACGGTCAAAAATGGCTGCCCAAGGGGTAGAATTGGGTCGATCTAACAGTTTGCCCTTCCATCCTTGGCGCAGGCTTTGGATGCGGGTTTTTAGGGCAGCACTGAGATTAGCGGTAATGCGTTCTTCATACCCTTTACTCTTGACTACCAATTGTACCTGGTCGAGAAGCTGAGTGAAGGTTGGTCGAGGCGTACTAAAGGGAGGTAATTGCTCATCTAACCAGTTATGAGGACGGCTGTAGGCATAGAACAAGGCTTCTTCCAGCAAAACAGGTAATATTTCTTGCATGGGGAAAGAAGCGTTTAAAATTGATTTCAAACGGTCTATATGGGGTAAAATTTGCGGGGTTGTATCTTCAGAGAGCCAAACCAAGTCAAAGGGATTTAAAGTTAACTGGTCTTCTAGTTTTCGTCCTCGCCAAGTTTGAATACCAGGAATATAGATGGCAATTCGGTTTGGGCTATCTGGTGGAAGGCGCTCGTTAATTTCCATTGCCCATTCAACATATTCATCTTTAGCTGGTTCAATGACAAGGAAAGGCAGATGACGTTTTTGCAGTTCACTCAATAGTTTTTGACAAGTAGTTGATTTTCCACTGCCTGTAATACCTGTTATGAGAGTATGTTTACTTAATGAATCAATCTCTAAACCATAGGGTAATTTAGTTTCAGTTCCCGCATCTATTAAATTACCAAGTATCACACTATTCTCGGTTGGCATATTCCGATTAAGGCTAAATTCTGCGGTAGGAATTAGTTGAATACCTGGAATTTCTCGACGAGGATAGTTAGTTAAAAGACTTAATTCAGCCGTTGTTAAGGGAGTCGTTAAATTCTCAAATAAATAACCAAAAGGATGCTCCGTATCTAATTTGGAAGTTAATGGAGGCGTTTCTAAACGCTGTAAAGGATTGCGGAAATCTGATTGATACATAAAAGGCTCTAGTTTATGCCAACGCACAGGTTCTAGCATACTGGCAGAGCCATTAAGAACAGCTTGAAGTTGTGTACCAGCTAATTCAGCGATTTCAGGAAAAGCAGATAGACAGTAAACTCCCACATTCCAATGACCTAAAGCTCTTTTTGAGTAAAAACGCTCTACATATTGATTTAATAAGTGTTCTGCTGCTTGAACATGAGCATTAATAAACTCAATGCTCATTTGCATTGATTCAGTATCAGAAACACTTTGAGATATACTTCGAGCTATGCTTTCAGAAACTGTGGTATTGATAGAACGAGAAGATTGCCTTGATAGAGAAAGTTTAGAAGATACCAAAAGTCCACCAATTCCAACAACTAAGGCGGCTGGGGGAAAAGTGACTGAAAGAACCCCTAAAGCTGATGCTGCATAAGTTCCAGCTCCTGCTATTCCTAGCATTGGTAAGACACCCAGCTTTGTAGAACTTTCAGTTTTACCTTGACTCCTTTGTGTTCCTTCAGTTTTAGTTTCACTTTCTTGATTTGTAACTGCATGAGAACGACCTTTAGTCATATTCATTTTACTTAGGGCGTGTACTTGTCCAATTAAGTCACGACATCTATAGGTAATATTATCAATTTCAATAGGATTAATGGGATCTGCAATCACAAGATAAGCGAAAGGTTCTCCTTGTATTCCTCTAAGTAAGCGATCTAAACAAGATAAATATTCTGCATTACTGCTTTGTTTGATGGAAGGAATCCCCGTTAAACAGATTCCATGTTCCATTTCCTGTAATGGTTGAATGATTTTAGTTTTATAAGATTCTTTGTTAGGAGTTAAATATTCTAGCTGAGAGCCAGAGTATAAACCTCGGAAAAAATGCTGAAATGAACGCATAAATGCGTGGGGAGGATGTTGATCATGACGAACCCCCATATAGATATTATTGTAATATCCGTCATGAATAACCAAGAAAATTAATTGTTGATTATAATCACCATGGCATGATGCTAAAGCAGTTTGAAGTGCTAAAAGAGGTTCATAGGGATCTCCTAATAAGGGTTTTCCCAATTGACCAATATGAATAAAATGAGGTGGTAACTTTGGAGGTGGTTTTTGGGCGATACTAAATAGTTGAGAACAATCATTTTCTGGAAATTCTAAATAATTCCGCCCACTCACATAGAGCAAAGATTGAGACATCACTGTTGCCATAGCCATTTGTTGAAGAAATGAATCTTCTTCTTTATCTGTTTGCTTTCCTTTGCTTGTAATTAATAGTGGATTTTCGTTCATAATTATTTTTACTTTATTTATTACTCTGCTAAAGCATATAAAACATACTGCTCTTTATTCATTTTTGATTTCAAAGCGACTTGTAATGAGCGATAGATTGCCGATAAAAATAAATCTTGAAAATCTTTGTCATTCAAGCAGTCAATAACCATATTTTCTCCTACAATTTTTATATTTTCTTGAATTTGTTCTATCTGTGATTCATCTAAAGAAAGCCACCTTAAACCAAATCCATGAGGTGCATTCCAATAGTTAAAGTTACTATCAAAATCAGTTTTATCTTCTTCTATTGCCTCTGCAAATCTTTTGGCAATATTTTGATAAAGTGAAGTTAGCGTAAAATTACAATCATCATCAATTTCTTGTCCATATTCTTTTGCTAACTTACGATGAATTTCACTAAAGTTTTCGGTTAAAAATGAGAACGGTAAAAAATCTACATTCTCAGTAAAATATTTTTCCACAATAGGCGTTAATAATTTATTGACATCTTTACGAATTAAAGCTTCAATTCTTTCTAATTCTTTTTGGATTTCTTTCGTCAGAGCTTCTGATTTACTCCATTTGGTAAATTCATTTCTAATTGTCCTACCAATTTGCTCTGATTTATCAATATTGCCTTTGAGCCAAGCATATAACTTTCTTTTTGTAATTTCCCCGAATTTATCTCCCAAAATCTGGACAAGCTTTGTTTCCTTATAATGTTTAAAAACAACATCCCATAAACCTTTATCTGAATCCTCACAAAAAGTATCAACTTCTTTCTCAAAATCTGTGGTTATGATCTTCATTCTTCCTTTAATTGCCAATCCTTTGGCAATACATAGCATAGGATCACTATCATATTTAATATGTCGTGAATCTAAATCACAAAAAATTTGTTCAACTACTTTTTTCACTTGAGGCATCAATGAAGCTCCTCCTGTAAAAGCAATAATACCAATATCTTTTAAACTCAAACCTTTTTTTTCAAGCTCTAAGCACATTTTTTGTTGCAAAAATAATTGACACCATTCCAGCCATGAATGAGTCCCTAAATCACCCAATTTATCATCTTTAGGAATAGATTTTGAAGGGAGTATTTCCTTGAGAGGTTGGTTTAAAAGTGTTTCAATTACTTCATCATCAATAAATATATATAATGGAATAAATTCTGAGATACAGGGATGTTCCATTAATGGCTGTTCTACTATTCTTAATCTTTGAGTTAACGGAAGTGTTTCACGTTTTTTAAAATATTTTTCTTTAGCTTCTCTACACTTTAAAAGAGCTATTGCATAAGCTGAACGACTAGACTCTAAAAATCCATTAATTTTTTCGATATAAGATTCAGTTATATATGTTTTTAAAGGATATTGAGAATTACGATAACTCTTTAAGTTCCAAGTGAGAATCGCTTCGTCAATTAAAGAAGAACCTAAGTTGATTCCATCACTAATTGGCTCTCCTATTTTTCTTTCCACAGTTGCATCAAGGGTTGATGAACCAAAATCCAATATAAGAGGAAATCCAGCAATATTTCCTATAGAAACTTTTGAATTTTTTTTGCCTTTTAGTTCCTCGAAATAGTAAGCATAAGCAGCTTCAGATTCAGCAATAACAGTTACATTTGGTAAACCTGCTTGAGTAAAAAGAGTTTTATATTTTTCTTTCTCTTCATCACTCCAACCAGAAGGACATCCCATAAATAATTCGATATGTTGTTGTCCGTTCAAATTTAATGAACTTTTAGCATCACGATATACGGTCAAAGCAAAATCCGAAATTTTTTTATCTAATTTATTATCAGTTCCAGGCTTACACTTAAACCCTATATCAAAGACTTCAGCTTGAGCATTCTCTTGATAAGATATGGCTGTTTTTCCCCACACCACATCCCCTGTAGACAAATAAGCAATTGCTGTAATATTACTGTCAAATACTTTTTTAGCGGGTATAGTTTTATCCTTGCATCCAGGTATATAAGCTAATGCTGTTTCTCCATGTCCGAGATCAAATCCCAAAACATTTATTTGAGCTAAATCATTATTAGAAGTCATAGTCAATTCCTCCTTTGAATTTTTATAACTTTTATCTTCCCAAAACAATTTACTGATTTGCTACATTAGGCAAATACATTTTTCCTCTTAAAAAAAGCTGCCCTTCTTTTAAAATTGCTGGAGCTTCAATAAAGGGTTTAACAAACTTATCGCTAGTTTTTAGATCATACATTCGATAAATTTCTGGATTTAATTTTTCAAGATTAAAGTCTTCTAAAGAAAATTCATCTATTTGTAAGCTATACACTTCCAATAATGATGGTAATTCCTCCTGCATCGCAAAGTCTAAATCCTTAGACAACCCCGAATAGCGTTGTCCTGCTAATTTTTGAATAAATGCGATAATTTCAGGAAAATCTGTTAGTTGTGATTTTTTTTCTTCTGGCTTTGGCTGAGAAACCGGTTCTTCTTGTAGTACCAGCTTATCAATTTTTTTTAGTAAATTAACAAGCTCTGATATTAACTTATCAATATCAAGTTCTAGTTTAACTTGATTTCGCTGTTGCTTATTTTTTGCTGAAGGTGACTTCTCTTGAAATGAATCACTAACAAATTTTGCTATACCGCTTCCAATAGCTGCACCACAAATAACTCCAAGAGGTCCACCTAAGAAGCCCATACCAGCACCCATACCAGCACCTATAGTAATTACTACAGTATTTTGGATAGCAACTAATTCGGATGAGTGTTGAGAAGATGGTTTCTCATGAGGATGATAGGTTTTAAATCTTACAGAATCTCCCAATGTATCATGGGATTCTCTTAAGATAGCTAAAAGTGCAAGTGCTGTTTTTGCCTGAGAAGGGGTTAAACTATTGATATAGTCTCCTCCTATATCCCCATAAAAAGCCAGTTCATTCTGGATAATATCAGCTACTTCTTGTAAACTGTTTACTTCCGTTAGTTTTTTCTTTAAGGTATCCTGTCTTTCGTAGTTAAAAGATTCAATTAGTTTATCAGACATCTTATAACCTCATTATTCAATCATTTGAACTGCTGGGTTTTTCTCATTTTAGCTGTTCAGCAACTTAAGACAACAGCATCACCCACAGTGTCTAGTCTCTGGTCGTCGGCATTCTGTGTGAACCCCTAGCAGTTAAGCCGATAGATAGGCCATTTAGTTGTCCCGCAATCAAAAGCATAGATACGCTTGAACACTGCCATATCTAAAGATTCCCCCCCTGCCAATATTTTTCCGAAAGCCTACTTGGTGGCTACTTTAATTAAACCCAACAAAGAACGCTTACTGCTTCTTCTTTTTACCTCCTTTGTTTCTATTCTAGCGGCTTACCTAGTTAAAAATACTAATTTAAACAAAACGGCTCTTCGTTACTCTTTATGCTAAATCAACAGACAAGATGCCAAGATAACATACTTCTAACCCAAAAATTCCGAAAGTTTCTAAAGCCATAGCCTCTCCGTTTTATTAGTTTAAGTTTATTGTTGATTCCCTCGACCACCCCATTCGTTGTCCTTCGCTCGAAATAACTAATTATTTCTCCAAACCAGTTTCGGATTGTTTGACAACTCTTAGTAAAAACACTGGAGGATTTTGCCAACCATTCCGAGATGGATAGCATTCCCTCT